>DATHIJ010000334.1:0-4547 GCA_035489975.1 Propionibacteriaceae bacterium
AGTCTGCGAAGGCAATCTGGACGAGAGCGGTGTGATCAGCCTCGATAACGAGTACGGCAATGGGTGGCGTTGGCAGATCGTTCTTGATACCAGCAAGACCGACGTCCTATTTCTGTGGATGCACAACGTGATCCCGCCCGAGGTTGCGACCGAGGAGATCTCAGCTGGTCCATACGTGGTCATGTCGATGGAATTGCACCGCACCGCATAGCCGCGATCGCAACCACAGATAATTACGCAGGCAATACAATTACGTGGCGGTCCGGTTCCTCGCCCTCGGATTCACTCGTCAGGCCGGCTGCCGCGACAGCATCGTGTACGACCTTGCGCTCAAACGGATTCATAGGCGCCAGCGGCACCGGTTCATGCGATTGCTTGGCCTCGCCGACGGCGTCCGCGGCAAGCGCCATTAATTCCTGACGCCGCTGCTCGCGATATCCAGCCACATCCAACATCAGCCTGCTGCGTTCGCCGGTCTCAGTCATCACCGCCAGCCGGGTCAACTCTTGCAGCGCGTCGAGCACCTCACCTCCTGCACCGACCAGCACGTTGGACTCGCTGATGACCGACACGTGCGCGCGGTCGCCTTCGATGTAGGTGTCGATATCACCGTCCAGATCGGCAATGTCGAGCAACTCTTCGAGGTAGTCAGCAGCGATTTCAGCCTCGAGATCAAGCGGATTCTCGGTCGCCTCGCTCGAGTCGGCGGGCTCTGCCAGATCTACCTCGACAGCTGCGTCGGTTTCAGCTTGCGGCTCGTCGGCCACCTATTCCCCTCCGTAGGTTCTGCAATCTCAGCGCTTGCGCTGGGATCGCGGCTGCTTTCGTGGCTGCTGTCGCGGCTGCTGCCTCGCCACCTTCGTCGTGTTAGGTGTTGCCGTCTCAGGCGCCGGCTCGGGCTCGGCAACCGGAGCCAAAGCCAGCTTGGCCTTGCCCTTCGATTGACGGCGCGCCTCCCAGGCGTCGTACGCCGGTGTGCCAGGGGCCGGATTGCGGCGGATGACGTAGAACTGCTGTCCCATGGTCCACAAGTTCGAGGTAAACCAGTAAATCAAAACTCCGACCGGGAAGTTGATGCCGCCGATGGCGAAAACCAGCGGGAAGACATAGAGCATGATCTTCTGCTGCTGCGCGAACGGCCCGGTCAGCGCCTCGGGCGGCATGTTCTTGCGCATCAGCTGCAACTGAGTGATGAACAACGTGGCCGTCATAAAGATGATGAGCACAAAGGTGACGACGTGCACGCTGGTGATGCCGTTCGCGAAGCCAACCTTCAAGAAGGTGTCGGAGATGCCAGCGCCGAAGATTGTGGCCTGGTTCAGCGAGACCAACAGGTCTGGATTGACCTCCAGCCAGTGGCCGCGAGGAATACCGCGGGCGGCGCCATCGAGCACTCGGAACAGCGCCAGGAAGATCGGAATCTGCAGCAGCAGCGGCAGGCAGGACGACAACGGATTGGCGTTGTTCTCCCGGTACAGCTTCATGGTCTCCTGACCGAGCTTCTCCCGGTCATGACCATGTTTCTTCTGAAGCTCGCGCACCTTCGGTTGCAGCAACTGCATATTGCGCGAGGACTTGATCTGCTTGACGAACAGCGGGATCAACGCAATCCGGATGACCACGGTCAGGAACATGATGGACAGCACCCAGGTCCAGCCGCTATCAGCACCGAACACCGGCGAAAAGAGGGAGTGGGCCAGCACGAGGATCCCCGACACCACCCAGTAGAGCGGTTGCATAATCGCGCTGCCGACCGTAATGAAGGGATCCCAGATCGACAGCGGAATCAGCAGTAGTTCCATCAGCTCACACCTCGTTGTGACGCCAGCTCAGCATCCTCACCCATTCTTGCTGCCCGCTCGGCCTGCTCCCGCATCTCTTCGGCAAATTCAGGGGTTCCCGGTACGGGGTCGTACCCACCCCGGGCCCAGGGGTGGCAACGCAACAGGCGTCGCGCCGCAAGCCAAGTGCCGCGGGCTGCCCCGTGCACCTCGACTGCCCGCAGTGCGTACGCCGAACAGCTCGGGTAATAGCGGCATACATTCCCATACAGGGGGCTGATCAGCAAACGGTAGAGCTTGAGCAGGCCTATCAGCAGGTACTTCATCACGCACCCCCGCCCCGGTGAGGCCGGCGGCTGGCTAGCCGGGACACTGCCTCGTACCAGGCGGATCCCAGATCGGTCGGCACTTCGTCAGGAGCCGTTGCAGCCCGCGGCAGCGCTCGTACCACGATGTCGGTGCCAACCGGGGTGTCCGCAACATGGGCGGCGGCGAGATGGCGTAGCCGGCGCTTCACGCGATTGCGGCTAACGGCATTTCCAAGCGCTCCACTCACAACGAACCCGACGCGCGGTCGCGGGCGTCGTACTCCCTCCCTCACCGACACAACATCGTCAAGGACATGTACGGCGTGGACGACCAGCGTGGGCCGACTCACTCGAATCCCCCGCCTTGTCGTCCGCCGGAAGTCCTTCGAGTGATGCATTCTCAGTAATCGCGGTAACACCGTAGTGGCTCAGGCACGGCTGTCAGGCGGACAGACGGGCGCGGCCCTTGCGACGCCGGGCGGAAATAATGGCGCGGCCGGCGCGCGTCCGCATCCGCAGACGAAAGCCATGGGTACGGCTGCGACGCCGGTTGCTCGGCTGGAATGTGCGCTTGCTCACGGGAAGACTCCCACCATCTTCGGGGTGCTCGACAATCAGGTACGGTGCTCACTCGGCACGCATCGCAGGTGGAGCGGGCAGGTGGCAGCAGTCGCTGTAAGCGACCTTCTAACGGTACGGGGCACTGCCAAACCGGTCAAACCGGCGCGAACTTGGGGGGTTTGCGGAATAGTGGGCGCCGATGTCCAGTCGACACGCCGAACATCCTGGCGAATATTCGCGACTCGCTTGCGCCGCTACGCCGCGATTGCTAGCGTCGCCGTTCGCCTCACAGTTTCAGGCAGCTAACGCATCCGGCAACCGTCATTTGTCGTTAACCTCGATGCCGGGGGGAACCGTGATTGGCGTGACCGGTCGTAGGCGCTTTTATGCACAGTCTGTGGATATCTGTGTGGAAGCGAGGGAGGTCGCAGTCCCCCCCGCACCGACGCTGCATCGCGAAAGTGCCGACAACAGCAGATTCTTGCTTCGCGCATCTGGATCGCGTGCGGATGCCCAAACAGCAGCGGAGTGCGAGTGAGCGAATCTTCAGAGGGCGCCGCCGAATCGACCAGTCTGGCCTGGGACCATCTCTACTCGTCCGCGTCGCCGGGCCTGCGACGCTGGCTGACCAACGGGCAACCTGTTGCACTCCACCACGACATGCTGATGGTTGCGGTGCCGAACATCTTCACCCGCAACCAGCTTGAGAACCGTTTTCGCCCTGACATCGAGCGCCTGCTTTCTGGATTTTTCGGCCGCAACATCCAACTTGCCGTGATCGTGGACGAGTCACTGAAACCAGACGAGGAGTCGCTGGGTGAAGAGTCGCCTTACGACGGCGGGCTTGGGCAAGCTCCCCCGGCACACTTCTCAGACTCAAGCGGCAATCCCAACGATCAACCTCGCGAGGGCTACCGCGACAACAACTTTGGCGAGCCAGACTTCCCCGCCGAAGGTTTCCCAAGCGCCGAGGAGTACGCCGCGCGACGCGCCCTCTTGGATGAAGGCGGTACGCAGGCCCCGGCACCTAGGCCAGAGGCCCCCGACATCGAACCCGGATACCGGACTCGGGACGTGTACCCCCAGATGGAGGGATTCCGCTCGCGTCGCGAGAGCGACTCACGGCTCAATCCCAAGTACACCTTCGAGACCTTTGTCATCGGCGGCTCGAACCGCTTCGCTCATGCCGCTGCGATCGCGGTCGCCGAGAATCCTGGCAAGTCGTACAACCCACTGACGATCTATGGGGACTCCGGGCTCGGCAAGACGCACCTGCTGCACGCACTGGGCCACTACGTACGCAACTACTTCGACCGGGTCCGGGTTCGCTACGTCTCCACAGAGGAACTGACCAACGACTTCATCAACGCGATCAGCCAAAACAAGGGCGCCGACTTCCGGCGCCGGTATCGCGACGTCGATGTGCTGCTGATCGACGACATTCAGTTCTTGGAAGGCAAGGAACAGACTCAGGAAGAGTTCTTCCACACCTTTAATACGCTGCACAACGCGCAGAAGCAGATCGTGATGACCTCCGACCGTCCGCCGAAGCTGCTGGAGAACCTGGAACCGCGGCTACGCAGCAGGTTCGGTTGGGGATTGATCACCGACGTGCAACCGCCAGACCTGGAGACCCGGATCGCGATCTTGCGAAAGAAGGCTGCGCAGGAGCGCCTGGTGGCGGGACCGGAAGTCCTGGAGTTCATCGCAAGCCGCATCCAAACCAACATTCGTGAGTTGGAAGGCGCGCTGATCAGGGTCACTGCATTTGCCAGTCTCAATCGCCAGCAGGTGGATTTGGCGCTAGCCGAGATCGTTTTGAAAGATCTCATTCCCGAGGGCGGCGAGGCACAGATCACCACCGGGATGATCATGGCTCAGACGGCGTCGTACTTCG
>DATHIJ010000335.1:0-2084 GCA_035489975.1 Propionibacteriaceae bacterium
CGTTTCTGATGATCTCCATGGTTCCAATCACCTCAGAGTAAGCGCGGCTTGCCGTGCGTTTCCGGGAGTAGTTTTGCACGTCGGGCACGACCGCAGGCGGTCAATTAGAAAGCTGTAGAAAACGATCAGTTTCGCCTACCGGTACCCGGCCCGGGGGCTGGTGCGGTTCCAGGTGAGCCAGAACGGCAATCGCAGACTGGCACCGCCCCAGGGCGCAAGCTCACGGTTGCTGAACCGGATACAGACTGCATTGCCACCGGCGAGCACCGCGTACGAATGCGGTGAGCGCCACCCCGCTCGCTATCCGAGGCGGCCACAGGCAAGACGCTACGCCTCTTGGCTCCGGCGACCGTGTCACGAAGGCGTGCCGCTGACGCGTTCGAACGATCCCCGCTAGATCCGCTGCTTGGGTCTATTGGCAGGCATTCCCCGATTGCCGCGGTGTCCGCCCTCAGTCCACCTCGCATCCCGGGTTGACACGGCGTTCCAGCGGGAACGCGTACCCGTAGCCGGTCGGTATGCGACTGACTACAGCGTGACTCCCGGGTCGCTGACATCATGGTCCGATGAGGTTCTCCGACGAACCCACAGAAGTACCGCGAAAGTGAGCACAAGCAACGCAGCCACTAAGCCGAACGCCTTGGCGTCCAACCGCCGATTTCCCATGAACCGACGTTAGGCCGCCGGATCCACTTCGTCTACTGCACTAGCGGTTTGCGAGTGTCCGAGCTCACCGTCGAACAGGCTGAAGCGGCCAGGCTAGTGCGTTAGGTAGATTGACTAAATGGCGGCCGAGGGATCCACTCCTGAACGAGTCCGCGCCGTGTTAACCGGGGAGAGTCCTGGCTTGGCCAGGCAGCGGCGGGTGTTCCGACGAATCCCGTCCGCCCCACGCTGCAAGCTGTGCGCGGCTCCCTTCGGCGGGCTGGGTGGCCTCGTCTTCGGGCATGCGAGGTTCAGGCAATCTCCCGGCAATCCAGCCCTGTGCGCGCACTGCATAACGGTGCTTCGCAGAGATCAGTTGACGGGGGTAGAGATCCCGATCACGCTGCTGTTCTCTGATATCCGCGGCTCGACAGCGATCGGAGAACGAATGCGCCCGGCCGACTTCCACGCGTTCCTCGACCGCTTTTATCGATTGGCGTCCGATTCGATCGTTGCTCATGACGGCATCGTCGACAAAATCGTGGGCGACGAGGTTATTGGGCTGTTCTTCGGGGGAATTAGCGGGCCACACCACGCTGCAGTAGCGGTAGCAGCCGCAATCGACCTGGCCGAGCGAGCGGCACCGGCCAGTACCACGTCGTCGATGTCGATTCCAATAGGAACCGCAGTCCACACCGGCGAGGCATTCGTTGGGGCGACCGGGCTTGGCACAACCGTCGAAGACTTCACCGCGCTCGGTGATGTCGTCAACATCACCGCGCGACTCGCATCGGCTGCGAGTGCGGGCGAGGTGATCGTTAGTGTGACAGCCGCCGAGGCTGCGGGCATGGCGACCGAGCAACTAGAGCGACGCACCGTGGAAATCCGTGGGCGCACAGAGCCGATCAAGGTGATCGTTCTCCCCGCGGCGAGGCAGAAAATGTCGCCAGACGACACCGCCAACAGGTCGGGGCGCTGAAGATAGCTGCACACGATCGCCCTCCCTCTGATATTCGCCCGCTCCATCCGTGCAGCAACCTATGCAGAGGAGAAGCTCTGGCAAATCATCCGGAACGCAGCTAGGCAGGGGGACTTGCGTCAGATCCCGCGGTAAGTGTCGATCCGGCTCCGAGCCCGGAAGGTCACGATGAGGATGAGGAGTCCTGCGAGAACGGCGGGCACCCATGCCGGACCGGCGCTGACCACAACCCGACTGGCCCGCAGCAAGTGCAAGCCGATGAACAAGGGGATCGGCACGACCACAAGCAGGTAGCCGGACAGGTGCAGCGGCCACCAAAAGAACTTGTTGATCTCGTCGAAGAACAGCCCCCAACAGGTGGCGGCCGCGACCAGGGTTCCGATCTCCTGAAGGCCAGGGGCGAACCCGATCACGTTGAACGCCAGATTCATCTGCGATCGCACGGCAACGTCGTAACTTG
>DATHIJ010000336.1:0-2989 GCA_035489975.1 Propionibacteriaceae bacterium
GCTGATTCGACCCGGCGGGAATGTCAGCTCGTTCGGGCAGGACGCGAGTGGGGAGTTGTACATCATGCAGTTGAATGGGCCGGTTTACAGAATAATCCCCACTCCGGCTCCGTGATCCGTGTCCTGAAGGACCGGCTCGGCCAAATCGCGCGCCCTTAAGGGCGTGTGCTCTCGCCGAGCCGGCTCTTCAGAGCACGGTTACCCAGGGCCAATCCAACTTCAATTCCGAGCAGCGCACCAATCCATTCCCACAGCGATGTCGCTTTCAGCACGGTCACGGCCGGTACCACGATCAACCCGAGGATCACGACAACGACAGCGGTTTTTGCCATTACCGTCTCATACCGTCCCTTACCGTCCCCTACCGTCGTTGTCCTCGCCGCCCAGTAGCCCACGCCGATCACGCATCCCGCAACCCAGCACGCATTGATCATCGCCAGTATCCAGCTCGGCCAGCCTTCCGGATAGAAAATCAGCTTCCAGCCGTCGCCGATCGTGTAGCCGAGGTCGCAGCGCCAATCGCGGTGCAGGGCCAGGCAGATCTTCCCATCTTCATGGCCCGTCGTGGCGGTGAACGTGTCGCCGGGGGCGATCCCGGCGAGCGCATCGCGCCAGCGCAGGTCCGGGTGCTCGAGCCTGAGCGCGACGGCGGGGATATTGTAGCGCAGCGAGAGGTCGTGGCCATGCACGGCGAGGATCGTGGCTCTGATGTTGCTCGCGTCCATAATCATGGCGAGCGGGGACCGGCGGCCCGGGGGACGAGAGGGGGCGACCGCTTCGACCGCGAGCATGCCTCGCTCGAGCTTGGCCGAGCGGATCTCACCCTTGTACTGCCCCCAGCGGTCCAAGTCCGGTGCGAAGAGCACGCGGTAGGGCGGTGGTGGAAAGGTCGGGCGGAGCACGGCGGCCGTGCCGAACCATACCAGCACGGCGATGACGGCGGTGCCGACTGCCTGCCAGGCGCTGCGGTCGGGCGGCGTCAAGAGCCAGCGGGGCGCGAGTCGCACCAGACCGGCGCCGAGGGCGGTGCTGATCGAGTTGCACAGGAGATCGCCCACGCTCGGATCGCGGCCGGGGATCCACTGTTGCGCGAACTCGACGGAGAACGACAGCAGTGCGCCGATGACGACGGTGCGGACGAGCGGGACGCCGGCGAGCGTGAGACTGATGCCGAGCGGAATGAAGAGCAGAAGGTTTTGGATCAGCTCGGCGAGAGCCTCCCCGCCGGAGGCGATGCTGAGGGTCCAGCCGGGCGCGATGGTCTTGCCACTCTGGTGGAGCGTGGCTACTAGAATGGCGAGAACGGATAGGGCGACTGCGATTCGAGCTTTCATCGCAGCCACAAGTTACATGACACAAGAGAAGTTGCGCAGACGGCCAAGTTGCGAAGTGGCCTCAAGCCTCGAGTACAAGAATTGCGGAGGTCACTAATCCTAGATGCGAAGTGCAATGACAATGAGAATAGCGAGCATCATGGTTGTGCCCAAGCAGATACTCGCCAACCAGATCATCTCGGTTGAGAACTTAGCGAAATGCGTTCGTAGGAGTTGATCCAACCTCCGGTAGTCTTTTTCGGCAAGGTGTCGCGAAGTTTCGAGATTGCCTTCGAGCACAGATTCCTCCCGTAAGGTGCGAGGTCCGCAATATGAGGAGTCATAAAGCGCTTACATAGAGCAAAAAAATGCGCGCGCTTTGGCACCACCTTGCAACAAAATGGTGATGATCGCCGCCACGATCTCCTCGAAATTCCGCTCAACCGTTCTTGGCAAACGAACGGCTTCAAGCCGAGTACGGAGCGGAGCGAAGCACCGGGGAGAACTCCCAATCGCTGAAGGGGCGGGGTGGTGGAATTGGCAGACACGGCTCCCTGTCAAGGTGCTGGGCCAACGCCCGTGTGGGTTCGAATCCCATCCCCGGCACGCTCCTGCGGTCACTCACGCACCGTGGGCATTGTTGACTCGGCAAATGATGGATCGTATGTTGCAGACACCTTGACAGGGAGCCGTGGTCTTTACGACCACGACCCAAGGCCGCTGCGGATGTTAAGCAGCGGCCTTTTTATTTATGAGGTCTTGTGACTTGTGACTCCTGAGCTTGCAGCCACTTCGCAACTGGATTTCGCGCAGGTCGGCGCGGTACGTGGCGTCCACGCTATTGAACCAGTCCACGAGCTCGTTCGTGACGTCTTCCCCGAACTTTTCGTAGAAGTTTCGTGACAACTTGGCGGTGACGGGCATGCAGGACAATCGTGTGTGCGCAAAGGACACGTGTCATCGAATGATTGCCAAATGGACCGAAACGCCGCATGGTCCCACAGTACGCTCGGCTCGGCGGCCGAGTCAATACTGTCTACCGTTCCACCCCGGGGCACCGCCCCGGGGTCAGCGGATGTACCAACAACTGGCGAGCACGACGACCGGTCTGGAGCGCGTGCGCGGGGCTTCAGTTCCCATATCCCCTATGCCTGGATGTGACGTGGCCGTGACGGAGGTAATAGCGCCAAGGGTCATAACTTGTGGTTGCCCGGCGCAACCGCTCGCGGGTATTTTCGAGCAAATTGGCGTGTGAGAGCCGTCACATGGCGGTGGGCCAACAGATCTAGCCAAGGGTTTCCGGGGGTAACATATTCGCCTTCCCTTGGTCCTTTGATGAGCCAGGAGTGTTCTAGGGGTCTTTTTCGTCGGGGGCGTGGCGGGTAGTGGAAGCAGAACCTTTCCACATCACAAATCAGCATGTTGATAACGCTCCGGTCGAGGTGCCGACACCCTCGCGGAGCGGGGGCTCCCGCGCGCCGGTACGTGAGCGGCGCCGTGATACGCCAACTGGTCAGCGACGACTTGAAGACACAAACCATTTAAAGCTCGACGCCCAAACGCACCTGCGCTGGGGCGTGCAACGTCGAGCGCACCACAATCTCCGTCGCCATGTTAAGCGAGCCTCGATACGGTTCGGGGTGTTAGCCGTCTCTGATCTCGCAGCCTTTGGGATG
>DATHIJ010000337.1:0-2149 GCA_035489975.1 Propionibacteriaceae bacterium
CCTTGACGCCCACCGCAAGCAAGGCGACGGTCGCAGCGAGGGCGCCAAACAATGCGCCGCCTACGATGTCGGAGATGTAGTGCGCACCAGTGATCCAGCGATCGAAGGCAACGGCGAGTACCAGCAGACCCGATCCCACCAGCCAGACGATCCGGACACGGAAGCTCTGCCTGGTGACTGCGAAGGTCGCTCCAACGGCAATGGACATCGCCACGACGGCGGTCATGTGTCCAGACGGATACGCGTAGCCGGTTGCGGTCAGCAGATCCAGGTCGTGCTCGGGTCGCGGCCGCTGAAAGATGATCTTGAGGAGGCTGGCGCCGCCCCAGCCGAAGGCGATCACGAGGACTAGCGCCACGGCGAGTTGACGCAACCGGCGCCGCACCGCCCACAGGGCGATTGCCGCCAGCGCAGCGTACTCGAACCCCGGCCAGGTGAGCAGAGCGAAGGCACCGGCGATCTCTGCGGCCGCCGAGTTCGGATCCAACGGGGGCGCCAGCGTACGCATATCGAAGGCCGCGAGGGCGGGCGAGTTGAAGGTGAGCCAGGTCCAGACGACGAAACCCACCAGCAACGAGATCGCGATCAGGACCGACGATCGGCTCGGGGGGCGGCGGACCATAACCGCTTCATCATCGCAGCAGGACTCAACACGGGTGCCCGTTTTTCGCCTGGTTAGGCTTGCCCGGTGATTGATGTCAAGATGCTCCGCCTCGATCCAGACCGGGTACGGGCCTCGCAGCGCGCCCGCGGCGAGTCGGAGTCTCTGGTTGATGACCTGATCAAGGCAGACGAAGCGCGTCGCAACGCTATTGCTCACTACGAAGAGCTCCGGGCCGAACAGAAGGTGCTCGGCAAGCAGGTGGCGCAGGCGAACGGCGAGGTCCGTGCGGTGCTGCTGAGCCGTACCAAGGAGCTCGCCGACATGGTCAAGAAGGCGGAAGCGGCGCAGAACGAGATCAGCATCGCCTTCGACCCGATGTTGCGTCAGGTCGGGAACTTGGTGTTCGACGACGTGCCGCCGGGTGGCGAGGACGACTACGTGGTCGTGGAGACCGTCGGTACGCCCCGCGACTTCGCTGCCGAGGGCTTCCGACCCAAAGATCATCTGGAGCTCGGGCAGTTGCTTGGTGCGATCGATGTGGAACGTGGCGCCAAGGTGTCTGGCTCCCGCTTCTACTACCTCACCGGCCAAGGGGCTGAGCTGGAACTGGCCTTGATCAACCTGGCCATGAGCACCGCGATGGCCAACGGCTTCATCCCCTTCATTCCGCCCTCGCTGGTCAAGTCGCAGGCGATGGAAGGCACCGGATTCCTTGGTCAGGCCGCGCAGGACGTCTACCATCTCGAGGAAGATGATCTTTACTTGGTGGGCACCTCAGAGGTCCCACTTGCGGCCTACCACGCCGATGAGATCCTCGATCCTGACACATTGCCGCGCCACTACGTCGGCTTGAGCCCGTGCTATCGACGGGAGGCTGGTTCCCATGGCAAGGACACCAGAGGGATCTTTCGGGTGCATTGGTTCGACAAGGTCGAGATGTTCGTTTTCTGCGCGCCGGACGATGCGGCGGCGGAGCACCAGAGGTTGCTGCAGTGGGAGAAGGACTTCATCAGCGCGCTCGAGATCCCCTTCCAGGTGATCGAGCTGGCCGCTGGTGATCTTGGCTTGAGTGCTGCCCGTAAGTACGACTGCAATGGATGGCTGCCCACTCAAGATCGTTATCGCGAGATCACCTCGACTTCCAACTGCACCGATTTCCAGGCGCGGCGGCTCAACATCCGAGCCCGGTTCGATTCCAACACAACACCCATCACAACCTTAAACAAAACACTGTGTGCGATGACCAGGACCATCATCATGATCTTGGAAAATCACCAGCAGGCTGATGGATCTGTACGCGTTCCCCAGGCGCTACGGCCCTACTTGGGAGGCCGGGAGGCTCTGACCCCGCGTTGAAAAGCTCAGCTGTTCAGGCCGCCTGGCGCCCGCGCCTGGTCGCGCTGGACATTGATGGCACGCTCGTCGATCGCAATGGCGAACTGCTGCGTACGGTGGCCGACGCGGTTGACCTGGTCGTCCAGGCTCGCGTGCCGGTGGTGCTGTCGACTGGTCGGTCATGGCACGGCACCAGGCCGCTCTTCGACG
>DATHIJ010000338.1:0-7279 GCA_035489975.1 Propionibacteriaceae bacterium
AATGCAGACGGCCAGCTTTGGTTCAGGAAAGATTGCCTGCGGCAACATTGGCAATGTTCTCGAGCAGATCCAAGGAGCGATAGATGGGTGACCAGAGCGAGGCGGTCCGGACTTATCTCGATGGAGTCACCCCAGAGAAGCGGCGCCGGGACGCTGAGAAGTTGCTGGAACTTATGGCGCGCGTTACAGGAGAACCGGCACAACTTTGGGGGAGCATCATCGGCTTCGGCCATTACCACTACAAGTACCCGACCGGCCGCGAAGGGGATGTCGCGGCAGCCGGCTTTGCGCCGCGCAAGGCCGCAACGACGATCTACCTGACTGATGGCGTTGGACGGTACTCCGAGCAGCTCAAGCAGCTGGGGCCGCATACAACCGGCGTCGGATGCCTCTACATCAAGGATCTTGAAAAGGTTGATCTCTCGGTGCTGAAAACCATCGTCGCCGAGTCATATCGCACCGTCACCGAGGGCACCTACCTGCTCCGAGCGCGCGAAGGAACCCCGGCTACGCCTGAATGAGCCTGCCCTGGCGGGCGGTTAGCGGCAGGGTGCAGAGTTCACCGTGCGCACCCTCGTGCCATCGACCCGAATGGCGATCGAGGTTGCATTGTCCATCTCGTTGGTCTCAATCAACTGTCCCCGCGGGTCGGCCTCCAGATCCAGACACAGCACATCGCCGTCCACTCCTTTGGGGAGCCGGAGCCACTGGCCGTTGAGGTCCGCCTTGTACAGGTCGGTCCAACCCGGCGATACCCCTTGCCCTTGGCTGCTACGCGTGCACCGGCGGAATTGCCGCGCCACTTGCATCTGCGCCGGTACGCGTACCCGACGGTTGTCGCGGAGGCAGAAACTGACCTTGTTGCGTGCGACGAGGGCCTCGTCGCTGCCCGGCGGGCGCAATGAGTAGCGGGCCATTGCGTCGTAGTGCCAGTGCTTGTGGCCGGGGTGGTGGAGCATGCACCCGACGTCGCGGCGGAGGTCAGCCTTGTCACCTTTCAGCTGGAAAGCGCCGTCGTTGTTCGCGTCCCGATGCAGCACCTGCATCGCCGGGTGCTGCCCGCGCGGACACTTCGAGCGACCCTGCGGCAGCACGAGCAGAGGCCCCGGCCCGAAGTTGGCCAAAGATGCTGCGAACCGTAGCCGGCGCTCGTTGCCGACGACCTCAATCTGGAGATCGGTCGGCTTCAGGCTCCGCATGTTGGGCATGAGCAGCGCCGGGCCTGGGGGCGTTGGACTTGCCGACGTGGAGGTGGGGGACGGCTGCGTGCTCTGTGCGCCAGCGGCAGAAGCGTTCGCGTCTTCAGCCTGCGCAGCCGGACGACGACCGTCGAGGGCGACCACCGCGCCAGTCCCCAGCGCGGCAGCGACAACCGCTCCGGCGATCACGGCTCGCGTGGCGGCGCTCACCTTTTTCACGGTACCGACAGTCCCGCCGAAGCAGTAGCGTCGGAACTACCGCTCATATAACGATGAGGTCAAGCCCGGCCACGCATTTTGTTCAGATTGTGATGGCGACTTTCCCTCGTACCTTGCCAGCGACGAAATGGCGCATGGCTTCCGGCACCTGGTCCAGTGAAAAGCTCTGGTCGATACTCGGCGTCAGCTGGCCGGCTTCGATGAATTCGGTGAGACGTTCCAGGTCAGTTCCGCGCTCCTTAGAGACGAAGAATGTCAGCCGCTGGCGTACGAGAAGTGACAGAGCCGCGGCGCGGAACTGTCGGTCCAGTCCGCCGGTCAGGCGGCCACCCTGTTCGCCGCCCACGATTACGGCCGTTCCGGTGGGTGTGAGGGCGCGACGGAGCCGGGAAAGTGTGGGGTTTCCTGCGATATCGAGGATCAGGTCGTAGCGATGCTCACCATCGGCGAAGTCCTCTCTGGTGTAGTCGATCACATGATCGGCACCGAGGGATCGCACAAGATCGAGCTTCGCGGTGCTGCTCACACCTGCGACCTCGGCCCCGAGAGCCTTGGCCAGCTGGACGGCGTAGCTACCGACTCCGCCGGAGGCTCCGATGATCAACACCCGCTGCCCAGTCTCGACCTGCCCCACATCGGTCAAGGCCTGCAAGGCGGTGAGCCCCGACACCGGAACCACCGCGGCCTGCTCGAAGGAAAGGTTGCCGGGCTTGCGGGCGAGTTGATCTTCTGGTGCCACGGCGTACTCGGCGTACGAGCCGTGGCCAGTCCCGAATACCTCCTCACCAGCGGAAAATCTGGTAACGGCCGGTCCGACTGCCGCGACTGTGCCGGAAAGATCGAGCCCGGGTACTCGGTTCTTCGGCTTGCGGAATCCCAAGGCGAGGCGGAGCAGGTATGGCTGGCCAACCATCAGATGCCACGTGCCCCGGTCCATACCAGCTGCGTGGACGCGTACCAGCACCTGGTGGTCGGTGACCTCCGGGATCCTGATCTGCCCGACGCGAAAGACGTCGGGTGAGCCGTACGCGTCTTGCACGATGGCACGCATGGTGCCTTCCGGCGGCGTCGGAGTGTTGGTTCCATTGGTTGGCCGCGCGTCCTGGTCTTCCAATCCCATGAGGTACTTTCCTTTCGAGCGGGCACGGCTTGGGTGCTAGCCGTACTTAGTACAGCACGGTATCGTACAAAGTACAAACACGGCTAGCGGCCGGAGGACCATGTCGACAACAGCCAACGGGAAGCCGGAGAAGCGCGTCCCGCTCAGTCGCGAACGAGTGCTACGCGCCGCCGTGGCAATCGCCGACGCCACGGGCATCGGATCTTTGACGATGCGATCGCTCGCCCGCGAACTCGGCGTCAAGCCAATGGCGCTCTATTACCACGTGGCCAACAAGGAGGAGATTCTCGACGGCATCGTCGATCTAGTCTTCAGTGAAATCGAACGGCCGTCTGCCGACGGCGACTGGCGGTCGGAGATCACCCGGCGGGCAGAGTCGGCCCGCCAGGTGCTGAGGCGACACCCGTGGGCCATCGGGCTCATGGAATCTCGAAAGACGCCAGGACCGGAAACGTTGCGCCACCACGACGCGACCATAGGCACGCTGCGAGCGGCCGGTTTCTCAGTGGAGATGACTGCCCACGCGTACGCCCTGCTCGACAGCTACATCTATGGATTCGCGCTACAGGAGGCATCCCTGCCATTCGAGGGCCCGGACACAGTCGTCGACGTTGCCGAGCCGATGCTGCAGCAGTTCCCCCCCGACGCGTATCCGCACTTCGTCGAGATGGCGACCGAGTACATCCTGAAACCCGGCTACGACTTCGGGAACGAGTTCGAGTTCGGACTCGGCGTGATCTTGGACGCCCTCAGCAGGTCACTTTCTGATCAAGGTGAGTCGATAGGCTCGCGAGCATGAGCGTCAGCGGCCTGCCGCGTAGCTCACCGGAGTCCCAGGGCATCGATCCGGCGGGGATCTTGGCCTTTCTCGACAGTTTGGAGTCTGCGCCCGACATCGAGATGCACAGCTTGATGATCATCCGGCACGGTCAGGTGGTTGCCCAAGGTTGGTGGTCCCCTTACCTGCAGGAGCAACCGCATCTGCTGTACTCGCTGAGCAAGAGCTTCACTTCGACCGCGGCTGCGTTCGCAATCAGCGAAGGCTTGCTAAATCTTGACGCGACTGTGCTCTCCTACTTTCCTGAGCTCGACGGCGAGATCACGGATCGGCGCAGTCGGTCGATCTTGGTCCGACACGTGGCCGCGATGACCAGCGGCCACCTCGAGGAGACCGTCCTGCGAGCATCGGCGCTCGATCCACTCGAACCGGTACGCGGGTTCCTGCTCATCCCGCCCGATCGCGAGCCGGGCAGCGTGTTTGCCTACAACCAACCGTGTACCTACACCCTCGCCGCGATCGTGCAGCGGCTGACCGGTCAGACCCTGATCGAGTACCTGCGGCCCAGATTGTTTGACCCACTGGGTATCGGTCATGCTGGCTGGCAGCGGGATGCCGCTGGTCGCGACCTCGGGTACACCGGGCTCCACGCGACCACGGACGCGATCGCCCGGCTCGGGTTGTTGTATCTCCAGCGTGGGGTCTGGAATGGTCGGCGGCTGCTTTCAGAGCAGTGGGTCGCCGAGGCTACCCGAATGCATGTGCCGACCCCGAACGAACCGAATCCGGATTGGCAGCAGGGGTACGGATTCCAGTTCTGGATGGCCAGACATGGATACCGCGGTGACGGGGCGTATGGGCAATTCTGCGTGGTGCTTCCCGAACAGGACGCAGTGATCACCACCACTGCCGGAACCGAGAACATGCAAGGCATCTTGGACGCCGTCTGGGCCGATCTGCTGCCTGCCATGACGGCCGCGACCGTCGACCCGTCACCGGTCGCGGACCAGCTGGCCGCCCGACTCGACGGGCTGCAGTTGGCGGCGTTCCAGGCCAAGCGTGCTCCGGACTCCTCGGTAGCCGCCTGGGCGACGGCCTCGTTCCTGCCGACGGGCGGATTGTGTGAGGCGCAACCCACCCTCACCGCCGTCAGGCTTCACCACGATGCTGAGCTGTGGCGGCTGACCTTCCTCGAGGGTGATGTTGCGTTCGGTGCATCGGTCGGCGTTGCTGGCTGGCGTACCAACCTGACCGAGACGGACCACGGCAAGACAGGCGTGCCGCTGGCCATCAGCGGCGGCTGGACCGACGAGGACACGTTCCGAGCAGAGGTCATCTTCCTCGAGACACCGCACCGGCTCGCGCTCACGTGCTCTCTGGCCGAGGGGACGTTCCGGGCCAGCTGGCGAACCGTCCCCCTGCGGGCCGGACCCCTGTCTGCGCTGCGGATGCCGCGCTAGCGCCGGTCTCAGTTCTGCGCTCTGCCAAAGGCCTTTGCGAGCTTGTGAGGCCCAATTGCGCTGCCAAATTGAGGCTCTTCGGGTGCTTGATCGCAAACGACCCGGGTCGCAACCAGCTACGCCGACCAGATCACTGCTGCACTCGCGTACGACGCGTCCACGGCCAGGTGATCAAGGCCCAGACAGCAGCTGCCACGGCCAATGCCACCAGCAGGTACCAGGGCCAATCGCCCAGCACGTCTAGCAGCGACGCCCCGCCCGGCTTGCCGTTCAGGTAGCCGTAGTTGGTTCCCAGGGCGCGGTTGATCGCGAAGACTACGGCGGCCCAGCCGACAGTGACCACGAGTGTCAGCCGGTAACTGCGCCAGTTTGGGTGCAGTCCCAGACCCCAGGTCAGGTAGATCACCGCCCACATCACCAGTACGTGTTGGAGCCAGTAGGAGGCGATCTCCAGTGCCGGCGCGATGTCGGGCAGCAGATCGGGGGTGAGGATCGCCTGCGGATTGAGGGTCAAACCCCAGTAGTAGGTCAGCGCAAACGCCCAAGGCCGCCGGCTCCACAGCGCGTAACCGCTGACCACACGCAGTAAGTCGGACAGATGCAATGGGAGCGACTGATGCAGGTCGAAGAATGGCGGAATCAGCCAGAGAATCATGAAGCCGAAAGTCACCACGAATTGGACAATGGCGAACACCCGCGTGAACGTCTCCTCCGTCGCTGTGCCACGGTGCCGGCGCCCGAACCGCACCAACAACACCGCGCCGATGACGGTCGCGACCAGCATGGCCCAGTGCAAGAGGCCATACGCCGTGAAGGTCGGAGCACCCATCGGCGAGTCCACGGCAGCAACGCTAGGGGTAGGCCCGGGTCAGCGCGGGAGATGGCCCGTCGGATAACCACCGTTGCTGTAGAGCAGTTGGCCATTGATCCACTGACCTTGATCAGACAGCAGGAACCGCACAAGGTTGGCCACGTCGGTCGGCGTCCCGAGGCGTCCACTGGGTTGCAGGGCGATTCCGCTGGCCCGGGTCTGGTCGTCCATCCAACCCGTATCGACAGGGCCCGGATTGATCACATTTGCCCGTAGCCCACGGTCGCCGAGCTCGTGCCCTGAGGCCATCACGAGCCGATCGAGGGCGCCCTTCGTGGCGCCGTACGGCATATTGCCGACGGTGTGATCACTGGTCAGCGCAATCACCGCGCCGCCACGGCTCGGCAGTTGCCGCGCGAATGCGGCTATGAGTAGCCACGTCGCCCGAACGTTCACTGCGTAGTGACGGTCGAAGCTCTCCACGGAAGTGTTGAGGATGCCCGAGTTCACGCTCTCGCAATGCGACATCACGATCGCGTCGAGCGGACCCAGCTGCTCGCCGGCGCGGTGCACCAGGGCATCGGCCGCCGCCGGATCCTCCAAATCAGTAGGGATGAGCTCGATCCTGCGTCCCAGCGACCGCAACTCGTCCGCGAGCAGATCAGGGTCGTCGGGCTGCCACTCCAGTCCTAGCCGATCGTCGTACGGGCTCCAGAAGGAGAGGGCGAGATCCCAACCGTCGAGCACCAGTCCGGCGGCAATCCCCGCACCGATCCCTCGTCGCCGTCCCACACCGGTAATCAGAGCGTTGCGCGTCACCGGACCATCGTTGCGTGGACCGTCCGACCTCGTCAGCAAGATGTCGGTGGGTCAGGCACGAATCCTTCGCAACCATCCCAGTGAATCGAGGCTGACCTGAAGGGCTCGCCATAGGAATGGCGCGTGATAGTTGCCCCTCGGCTTGTGTGTGCGAGATCATCACCGTGCCGAATCGGGCCGATCGGCACATCCAACGAGGAGGACAAACATGAGCGTCTACCGGGTGATCGACGTCGTCGGCACAAGCACGACCTCCTGGGAGGAGGCTGCCGCTGACGCGATCAACACGGCGCGCCAGTCGGTCCGGGACCTTCGGGTGGCCGAGGTCGTGAAGCAGGACATTCACGTCGGGGACGGCGGCGAGCTCATCTACCGCACGAAGATCCAGCTGTCCTTCAAGTACGAGAGTCACACGTAGGCGCGTCAGCGGCGCTCAGCTTGGGCTCGCGTCGCCGGTCGTCATCGCGGACACCGACGGCCCGCTGCTGCGTGGTCGCTCACGGATGATCACCTAGATACTCGGCGGCAACGCGCTTCGGTACGACCATGCGCCACGCGTCGATGACCAACTCCCGCATCTCGGTCAGGTCAATCGCGTCCAGCCACACTCGGACCCACTGGTAACGCATGTCGGACGGAATCGGCATGAAAAATTTCTCTGGTTGGGCGGCGACCAATGCGGCGCGCTCTTCTTTCGAAAATCCGAAGCCCATCGACCGCTCGTCCCGGCTGAGCGCCACGTAGACGATCCGGCCCACTCGAAACTTGACCTGATCCCGGACCAGCGCCTCTTCCGTACGCGGTAAGGACAACGCAACCGTCCGGACCTCGTCTGCGGTGACCATCGCGCTGCTACCGCCGCCTGTCCGATGG
>DATHIJ010000339.1:0-4731 GCA_035489975.1 Propionibacteriaceae bacterium
AGGAGAGCCCGGCGCCGACACGACACAGCCATTTTGCAACAGGCTCTGCATGTTATGTACAGCGCAGGCAATCCGGTGTCGTGGCTCCCAAGTGCCTTTGCGTTTGGCGTAGTTCAGGTGCGTGGATCGCAAGGCCGACGAGAGGGATACCGGGTCGTATGTCGACCGAGGAGAACGCCGCGAGGTGCGTGCCAGGGCGGCGCGAAACGTAAAGTGACCTGGGAGACACGACACTAGGTAGGCCCAGGAAATCCCCTCGCACGGTCCGCCACAGGGACTCCTACGCTGAGGGCGATAACCTAGTGCGCTGACTCCATCCCAGCCGGGGATGGCGCAGCAAAATGTCTGGAGTAGTTCGTGACATCGACCAGCCGACTCGACAATGTCATCAGCTTGTGCAAACGCCGTGGCTTCGTCTTCCCCGCGGGCGAGATCTACGGCGGTACGCGCTCCGCATGGGACTACGGACCGCTCGGCGTCGAGCTCAAGGAGAACGTCAAGAAGCAGTGGTGGCGCTCTGTCGTCACCGAGCGGGAGGACATCGTCGGCCTTGATTCCTCGGTGATCTTGCCACGCCGGGTGTGGGTGGCCTCAGGGCACGTCAATGCGTTCAACGACCCGCTGACCGAATGTTTATCCTGTCACCGCCGCTTTCGAGCCGATCATCTGGAGGAAGATTTCGAGGCCCGGAAGGGTCGCAAGCCGAGGGGTCTTGAAGAGATCGGCTGTCCTCACTGCGGTACCCGCGGTCAGTGGACCGAGCCGCGGGACTTCAACATGATGCTCAAGACCTATCTAGGCGCAGTTGAGGATGAGTCTGGTTTGCACTACCTGCGTCCAGAGACGGCGCAGGGCATCTTCGTCAACTTCGCCAACGTCGTTCAGGTGACTCGGAAGAAGCCACCGTTTGGCATCGGGCAGATCGGTAAGTCCTTCCGCAACGAGATCACCCCGGGCAACTTCATCTTCCGCACCCGCGAGTTCGAGCAGATGGAAATGGAGTTCTTCGTCAAACCTGGCACGGACGAAGAATGGCACCAGTATTGGATCGACGAGCGCACTCGCTGGTACACCGAACTTGGCCTGGCAGATGAGAACCTGCGGCATTTCGAGCACCCCAAGGAGAAGCTTTCGCACTACTCGAAACGGACTGTCGATATCGAGTATCGATTTGGGTTCTCTGGCAGCGAGTGGGGTGAGCTCGAGGGTATTGCCAACCGGACCGACTTTGACCTCTCGACCCACACCGAGCACTCCGGGGTTGACCTGTCCTATCTGGACCCGGTGACCAGCGAGCGATACGTGCCGTACGTCATCGAGCCAGCAGCAGGCCCGAATCGGGCGATGATGGCATTCCTGGTCGACGCGTACGACGAGGACGAGGCGCCGAACACCAAAGGCGGGGTCGACAAGCGTGCGGTGCTGCGGCTCGACCCGAGGCTGGCGCCAGTGAAAGTTGCCGTGCTGCCGCTGTCCCGCAACGAAGCCTTGTCGCCCAAAGCTCGAGACCTGGCCAGGCGGCTCCGGCAGTTCTGGAACGTCGACTTCGACGACGCCCAAGCCATCGGCCGCCGCTACCGCCGACAGGATGAGATCGGTACGCCGTACTGCGTCACGGTCGACTTCGACACCCTCAACGACCAGGCCGTCACGGTTCGCGAGCGCGACTCCATGACCCAGGACCGGGTGTCAGAGGACAAGGTGACCGAGTACCTCGCCCAGCGGCTCCTCGGTTGCTAACCACCACCACCCTCTCCCACGCCGACTTGTCAGCGTCGGTGGCTGCTATGGCGACCACTGACACTGACAAGTCGGTGTTGATGCTGGGACCTATCGAGGTTGATCCGCCCGTGGTACTGGCTCCGATGGCGGGCATCACCAATGCCGCATTTCGGCAGCTCTGCCGTGAGCAGGGTGCTGGACTGTACGTCTGCGAGATGATCACTTCGCGTGGCCTCGTAGAGCGGGATCGCAAGACGCTGCAGATGCTTCAGTTCGACCCTGGCGAGAGCGTACGGTCCGTTCAGCTGTACGGCGTCGATCCTGCGATCATGGCGGATGCGACCGAGATCTTGTGCAACGAATACGGCGTTGATCATGTCGACTTGAATTTTGGTTGCCCAGTCCCCAAAGTCACGCGCAAAGGTGGGGGAGCGGCGCTGCCGTACAAACGAGACCGCCTCCGGATGATCTTGACCGCAACGGTCCGAGCGGCCAGCCGGTACGGCATACCGGTGACGATGAAGACCCGAATCGGCATCGATCATGATCATCAGACCTTCCTCGATGCTGGCCGGATCGCTGAGGAATCCGGCTGCGCGGCCATCGCGCTGCACGGTCGAACCGCACAGCAGGCGTACGCCGGGCAGGCGGACTGGGACGCTATCGGCAAGCTGAAAGAGCACGTCTCGATCCCTGTGCTAGGCAACGGCGACATTTGGGAGGCTGCCGACGCGCTTCGCATGATCTGCCAGACCGGGGTTGACGGCGTCGTCATCGGGCGCGGCTGCCTCGGCCGACCTTGGCTCTTCCGCGATCTGGCCGATGCCTTCGCCGGACGTCAGACCCGGACTCTTCCGAGCCTTGCTGAGGTGACGAAGATGCTGCGCCGCCATGCCGAGCTGCTCGTTGGCCTCTCAGACGAGCTGCACGGCCTGAGCGACCTGCGTAAACACATGGCCTGGTACTTCAAGGGTTTTCCGGTCGGCGGTGAGCTGCGACGCCGCCTGTCGATGGTCTCCTCGCTCGCTGAGCTCGACGACCTGCTGTCTCAGCTCGACCCAGAGATCAGCTTCCCCACCTCGGAGCTGGGATCGCCCCGGGGACGACAAGGCGCCCCGCGCACCACAGTTGCGCTCCCTGATGGCTGGCTGGCCGACAGCTCCGGTTGTGATCTTGATTTGACGGCTGCGGAGCTGGGCATCTCCGGTGGCTGACGAAGTCACCCCCCGCGCCAAGGCATGGGCTGACACCATGACTGGTCACTTTGGGGGCGACCTGGTGCGCGCCCATTCAGATTCCCAAGCTCGCCCCGGACGGGGACCAATCGTGCGTCGGGAGCTTCGCGAGCAGCGCGAGCGAGCGACGCTTCGCCCGGGCGCCGCTTTTGCCGAAGGCGCGGGAAGTCGGGCCATCGCTGAGGAACCTGATGACGAGCGCACCTGCTTCGAACGCGACCGCGATCGGATTGTGCACTCCACGGCGTTCCGGCGCCTGGCCGGCAAGACCCAGGTTGTGGTCTTTCCAAGCGACCATCAGCGCACCCGGTTGACCCACGCACTCGAAGTGGCCCAAGTCGCGACGTCGATCGCCCGCGGAGTCGGCGTCAACGTGACGCTGGCCGACGCGATCGCCCTCGGACACGACTGCGGTCATGGGCCCGGCGGACACGCAAGCGAGGATGCCTTCGACATCTTCATTCCCGAGGGATATGACCACGGCCCCTGGGGTGCCGACGTTGTGCTGCAAGGCCTCAACCTGTGCACCGAAACCCTGGACGGGATCCGAAACCACTCCTGGTCACGACCTGCACCGCTGACCGTTGAGGGCAACATCGTCAGCTGGGCCGACCGGATCGCGTACTGCGCGCACGATCTTGAGGATGCTATCCATGCCGGGATCGTGTTGCCGGATGATCTTCCGGATGAAATCGTCGCAGTATGCGGACGAACACGACGGGAGCAGCTGAACACTTTCGTCCGGGCACTGGAACGTACGGTCGAGAAGCATGGCGAGGTCGGGATGCCTCCGGACGAAGCTGGGGCGCTAGCGGCGCTGCGGGCGTTCAACTATGAACGCATCTATGTGCGCCCCGCCTCTCTGGGCCAATCTCGTGCGGTGGTCGAGGTGCTGCGTGCGTTGGTCGAGCACTACAGCGACCGGCCAGACCTCATGCCTGACGGTCGCGAGATCTCGGCCCAGTCCGAGGCCGCGATACGTGCGGCCGTGACTTACGTGGCTGGAATGACCGACAGGTACGCCTTCGACATGGCGGTGCGCCACCTCGACTGGCCACCTGACCGGCTGCCACGCGGCATCGACCGGGACCTTTGAATCCTGGTTAGCGCTGCAATAACGCCCGGTTAAGCCTGAGAAAACGCGAGGCTTACCAAACCGCCGTACAAGCGATCCGGATCGTGTTGTAATCGGCACCGTGGGGGAGCGGGTACGCGGCATCAGCCGGCTGTCGTATGCCTGGCGGATCGCCGCAACCGTGCTTGGAATCGGGCTGCTGCTCAACGGCTCATTGCGCATGAGTGATGACGTGTGGCCGTTCGGACCGCTGTCGCAGTACGCGTTTTCCCCGGCCAATGACGCGACCATCGTGATCACCCGAGTTGAGGGTCTGCTGGCAGACGGGCGCCGCGTCGACCTCCCGCTGCGGGTCGAATCGGCCGGGATCAGCCGCGCGGAGATCGAAGCGCGCATCCCCGAGATCACCACCGTGCCCTCATTACTCGGATCGGTGGCTGATGGGTGGACTTCCCGGCACCGGTCGGAGCCGGCGTTGCTGCGAGTCTGGCTTGTTCAAGATCAGACACAACTCCTAGACGGTCGCATTGGCCGAACCCGTCTCGTGGAACTCGCCACCTGGGAGGTGCCCTCGTGAGGACGTTGCGGTCGGGGGTCTCCTGGTTCATGCCGGTGGTTCCGGAGTCGCGGGTGGCCGTGCTGCGTACTGTGATCTACCTGTTCGTGATCATAGACATCCATCTCTTTGTACGGGACCCC
>DATHIJ010000340.1:0-3172 GCA_035489975.1 Propionibacteriaceae bacterium
ATAGCGATGATCGTGAAGACCTTGCCGAGCATCCGGCCAATGCTGATGTTCTGCTCATTCGAGTACTGGATGCCCGACGCCTGGACTTCCTGCTTGGCCTTGTTTCCGAGGTACCAGGCGATGGGCGCGAAGATGGTGACGAAGATTCCGAGTATCCCGAAGATCAAGATCAAGGTTCCCTGCGGGTGCTCCTGCGGAGGCGTGCCGTAGGGCTGGCCATATGGCATAGGTGACTGCTGGCCGTATGGCGCCGGCTGCCCGGGCCCCTGCGGATATTGGCCCGGCTGACCGGGGGGCGGCTGCGGGCTCGGCTGAGTCTGTGGATTTTCGTCGTACGGGTTGGTCATGGTCAACATTGTTCCTTATCTGATCCGGACAGTGCGGCGGGCTGTCGGCAGGGTTCACCTGCCGCGGTAATAGCGGCAGAGGAGCCGGGGTTAGCCGGCACTTCCCGCTCCAATGAGGAGCGCAACGGCAAAGGCAAGAATCATGATGCCGAAAAACACCAGCCAAATAATGCTGAAGACCTTGCCGAGGATGCGGCCCGCATTCACATACGGCTCATTGGTGTATTGCAGGCCTGAGGCCTGGATCTCCTGCTTTGCCTTGCTGCCCAGATACCAGGCAACGGGAGCAAAGATCGTGACAAAGGCGCCAAGAATGCCGAAGATCAAGATCAGGGTTCCCTGCGGGTGCTCCCGCGGAGGCGCGCCGTAGGGCTGGCCGTATGGCATGGGCGGGCTGGCGGTCTGGAAGCGTGGTGATGTGACGGTTGGGTTTTGGGAGCTCTGCTGGTTGTAGGGATCTGCCCCATAAGCGTTGGTCACGGCCGACCATTGTTCCCTACGCGTGCGGTGCACCGGGTCAAATTGCAGAAAGTCCGCCCCCGCGACTTCTGAGGCGCGCTAGAAGTCGGTGCTCGCAATGCCAGCGACTACCGCGAGCACGATCAACACCGTCACCAGGGTGAAGATCGATACCCCGATAATGCCGGTGACAATCCCACCGACGGCTTGCGAGCGGCCGGTGTAGCGCGCCGGATCCGCGTCGATCTCGTTCCGAACGCGCCGCCCGACGACGATGCCACCGATTCCCACCAGACCGGGCACGACGCAGAAGAACCCCAAGACGGTGCCGAGGATGCCGAGGGTCAGCGCCAAGTTTGCTTGCGGATGCTGCTGCGTCGGCCTGACCTCGGGCGCGGCGCCGTACGGGCTCACTGCACCGAAGGCCGGCCGATACGGGTTGGCCTCATAAAGGGTGCTGTCATATCCGGCCGACTGGCCATAGTTGTGGCCAACATCACCGTACGGTGGGGTCGGCTGAGGCGCGAAGCCGACCTCTGGCCCCGCGTATGTCGAGTTGGCGTTTGGATTGCCGTAGGACTCGCCGGGCATCGCGTACGAGTCGGCCTCAGGCCTTAGGTAAGGGTCGTCCGCGGGGTAGGAGGGCCAGTCGCCCGCGTACTGGTCGGGCGATTCGCCACCGGTCGGACGGTAGGTCGGTGGCGTTGCCGAGCCCGCGTTTGGGTTGGCGCTGAACCCGTCGGTGGGTTCGGACGCCTCGCGGCTGAACGGGTTCGGTTGCTGGCTTTCAGTCATGGGAACAAGTGTGACGCACGATTGTTGAGCTGCGCGCGGTCAGCGTCGCGCTAGTCGATCAGACCGAGTGCTCGGACCGCGTCACGCTCCTCGATGAGCTCGGCCACGCTTGCATCGATCTTGCCGCGTGAGAAGTCGTTGATGTTCAGGCCTTGCACGATCTGGTAGGCGCCACCGGAGGTCGTGCAGGCGAATGAGGAGATCAGGCCCTCCGGAACACCGTAGGAGCCATCGGAGGACACCGACATTGAGACCCAATCGCCCTCGGGTGTCCCGTGGACCCAGTCCCGCATGTGCTCAACGGTCGCATTGGCTGCGCTTGCAGCCGAGCTTGCACCCCGGGCCTCGATGATGGCTGCCCCCCGCTGCTGCACGGTTGGTAAGAAGGTGGATTCCAGCCACTGCTGATCATCAATCAGTTCAGCGGCCTTCTGACCCCTGACCAGGGCATTGAACACATCCGGGTACTGGGTCGCAGAGTGATTGCCCCAAATCGTCAGGTGAGTGACCTCGTTCACGCTCGCACCGGTCTTCGCAGCCAGCTGAGCCTTGGCGCGGTTGTGGTCGAGCCGGGTCAGCGCGTTGAACCGTTCAGCAGGAACGTCTGGTGCGTTGTGCATGGCGATCAACGCATTGGTGTTGGCGGGGTTGCCGGTGACCAGGACCTTGACATCATCGGCGGCGTGATCGTTGAGGGCCTGACCCTGCGGTTTGAAGATCGCGCCGTTGGCTTCCAGCAGATCGCCGCGTTCCATGCCCTTGGTGCGAGGTCTCGCGCCCACCAGGCAAGCCAGGTTCACTCCATCGAAGATCGTCTTCGGGTCGTCTCCGATCTCTACCTTGCTCAGCAATGGAAACGCACAGTCGTCCAGCTCCATCACGACGCCTTCGAGTGCCTTGAGGGCCGGGGTGATTTCGAGCAGGCGCAATTCGACCGGCTGGTCGGGGCCGAGCATCGAACCACTGCCGATCCGGAACAGCAGACTGTAGCCAATTTGGCCGGCGGCGCCGGTGACGGCAACCTTCACGGGTGCGCTCACGGAATCTCCCTCGAACAGATGTGGGTAGCTGGGGTTCGTAGGGTGACGCTAGCAAGGATGAGCATTCCTGGCGCTGTGAGGTCTGGCGATGGATCCCAACTCTGTGGTTAATCCAGTTGCCGCGGTGGTCGTTGCGCTCGACGGAAAACAGGGCACCCGCTGGATCGGGGTCGATGGCAAAGGTGCGACCGGCAAGACCGGGCTCGCCGACCGGATCGCCGCAGCACTGCCTGGGTCGGTGGTCGTGCACATCGATGACTTCGCCCGGCCCGATGTCCAGGGCTGGGAGCGGGACCGGTTCGTTCGGCAGGTGTTGCAGCCGCTGCTCGCTGGGCGACCGGGTCGGTATCAGCGCTGGGACTTCGACCGCAACGTCGGCCTCGAGTGGCACACCGTCCCGATCGGGGTGCCGGTCGTTGTTGAGGGCGTTTCCGCCACCGATGAACGGCTCGGTGTTCCATGGGACTTCACCATCTGGATCGAGGTGCCGTATCGGGTGCGGCTGGCCCGAGCCTTGGAACGGGACGGTCC
>DATHIJ010000341.1:0-4903 GCA_035489975.1 Propionibacteriaceae bacterium
TGGCGCCTGACGAAGATGCGCGTGATCGACGCTCCCAACGTGACGCATCTGCGCTACCGCGTCGACGGTCGACGTTAGAGGAGGTCTCCGTGGCCCGCGCAGGCCCAATGGCTGCACGTCCTCATCGACGTCGCGCCCGACGTCGCAGAGCGGTCGGCCACTTTCTGGTCGTCGCTGTTAGGCTGGCCGGTCGGCGAGCCGTGGCCGAGGTACCCGGAATTTCGTAGCTTTACCCCAGCCGAGGGCGACTCCTACGTCAACCAGCAGATCGGGGACCATGGCCCGCGGATTCATTTCGATCTCGAGGTTCCCGATCGTGGCTTGGTGGACCGGCTGGTCGAGCTGGGAGCGGTCGTCACCGGTCAGTTCGAGGGATGGTGCCCGATGAGATCGCCGGGCGGACTGCCCTTCTGCCTGGTCGATCGGGAGGAACACAACCGGCCACCGGCGCAGCGCTTCGCAGGACATCGCAGCCGCCTGGTGCAGATCTGCATCGACTCGCCACCGAACTTGCATCGTCAAGAGGTGGCGTTCTGGCAGGCTGCGACGGGCTGGCGCTGGCGTGAAGGTGACGGTGACGAGTTCGCGGGCAAGCTGTATCCGCCCGCCGGGTCCAGCGTTCAGCTCCTCTTCCAGAAACTTGGTTCCGATGATCCGGCGACCGCCGTGCGTGCTCATATTGACCTGGGCGCCGACGATATCGAGGCTGAGGCGACTCGCCTGATCGGCCTGGGTGCCGAGCGGCTCGGTCCCGGCCGCGGCTGGATCGTATTACGCGATCCGGTGGGGATGGTGTTCTGCGTCACCGGCAATTCGCCCGACAATCCCTGAGCTCGGCCGCGATGAGTTGTCGTACGCGGCTTGCTCTGTCTGCAGAAGAAGATCGGTCCGATCGTTGAGGAAAGCCATGCGCAAGCTCGTTGTCACAGACAACAGCACAGGACGGAGTCATCGACATGGCCGCGGACTGGTTCGACCTGCTCGCCAAAGACGTTCGATCAGTCGCCCCTCCAGCGTGTGATCTCGCCCCCCCGTTTGCCGTCCGGCGACGGCTAACGGGTGTCATTTCAGTCTCGAAAACACCCGTTGGCCATCGTGAGATGGGAGACGTTGAGCGAGTCTGCTCCCGGGACGTACGGGGTGCAACGGAAGCACTCAGAGTGCGCTGGCAACTCCGGTCGCGTCCACGGCGTACGAGGGCTGAATCGGCGCTGCGAGGTGCAACCGCGCGAAGGCCAGCGACTCAGCCAGGTCGGCTTCCCGCTGCGCTCGGGTGCCGCTCTTGCGCGAATTGACCTCGAGCACGACGTGGCCGGAGAAATTCCGCTCGGCCAGGTACTGCAGCACCCGCCCGGCCTGTTGGTCACCTCGGCCGGGCACCAGGTGCTCATCCTTGAGCGATCCTGTGCCATCGGTGAGATGGACATGCCGCAGCCGCGGTCCCCAGGAACGAACAAGATCGATCGATTGCTGGTTGGCGGTCGAGGCGTGAGAGAAATCCAGCGTCAGATCGTCATAGTCCAGTTCAGTGGGATCCCAACCGGGCACGTATGCCTTCAGCTCGCCGCCTGGGGTACGCCAGGGATACATATTCTCGACAGACACCAGGATGCCTGTGTTCTCCGCCAGTCGCCGGACTCCTTCGACGAAGCCGCGGGCGTAGTCCCGCTGCCAGCGGAATGGGGGATGAACCACCACCACATTGGCGTCGAGCCTGCGGGCCGCCTGGACAGACCGCTCGAGCTTCGCCCATGGATCGGTCCCCCAAACCCGCTGCGTGATCAACAAACAAGGCGAGTGGATCGCCAGTACCGGCACCCCGTGGTAGTCGCGGAGTTTCTCCACCGCATCGATGTCTGCCGCCACCGGATCGATGCCGATCATGATCTCCACCCCGTCGTAACCCAGCCGGCGGGCAAGTTCGAACGCACTCGAAGTGCTCTCCGGGTACACCGACGACGTGGAGAGTCCGACTCGGGCGGGTGGGATCTTGATCAGCTGGCCTTCGGAGTTCACCTGCACCAGCTCCGCTCCCCGCGCCCTTGACGGTGACGAATCCTCTACTGGCACGCGCCCAGCCTAGACCTCGCCCTCTAGGGCTGTTCGCGCATCGCGCGTGGAATCCCGCCTCGTGGCTCAGCACGGCGCGCGCACGATTACCGACGGTCACAGCCGGAGCAGCAGGCATACACTGGCGCGCGTGCCCGAAGTGCTGATCGGCTTCCCTCGCGCGTTCGTGGAGTTCGCAGATCCAGCTGACAGCGGCCAGGTGTTTCGCTGTGACCTCACCTGGCTCACGTCACGATGGGCCTGCATTTATGGCGATGGCTGTCGGGGTGTCTACGCCGACCGGCCGAACGATGGCTGCTGCACCCTGGGCGCCCATTTTGCTGACGCCGAGGACGAGAAACGAGTCGGCAAGGCGGTCAAGCAGCTGAAGGCTAGGCATTGGCAGTACAAGAAAGACGCACGCGTTGCAGGCTGGGTCGAAGAGGAGCATCCTGATCATGTTGCGGAGGGCGAACTGCCTGGTCGCAAGACGAGGGTGATCGACGGCGCCTGCATCTTTCTCAACCGTCCAGGATTTCCAGCAGGTCAGGGCTGCGCGCTCCACCTGCTGGCGCTGAGCCAGGGCCGGGATTTCTTGGAAACCAAGCCTGACGTCTGCTGGCAGCTGCCGATCCGCCGCCAGTTTCGTACGGTGACCCGTACCGACGACACCAGCTACACCGAAATCACCATAGGCGAGTACGGTCGTGATGGTTGGGGTCCGGGTGGGGCCGACCTCGACTGGTACTGCTCGTCCAACACTGAGGCGCATCAGGGAGTCCGGCCTGTGTACCTAGAGAATCGCGCCGAGCTTGTCGCGCTCCTGGGCAAGGCAGCCTATGAGGTACTTGTCGAGATGTGTCAGGCATTTGAATCCCGACGCGGCCAGGCAATGCGGCATCCGGCCGATCCGACATCATAGGCCCCGCATCCGGCGCCGGGGCGGTGGACCCCCTGCCCTGCGCAGAACGCCCCCAGCAACAATGTGGGCATGCGCTTGGATCACCTGTCGTTCGCGGCAGGCCCGGAAGGCTTGGAGGCCACGGCGCGGCGGCTGGGAACGCAGCTGGGAGTGACCTTCCTCGACGGCGGATTCCATCCACGGTTTGGCACCCGCAATTGGATCTTGCCGCTGACCGATGGGCAGTATCTCGAGGTGGTTGGCGTGCTGGATCACCCTGCGGCCGACAAGGCGCCGTTTGGTCAGGCGGTCCGTGCACGATCTGCTGAGGGTGGTGGTTGGCTGGGATGGGTGATCGCGGTTGATGATCTTGCTCCGATCGAGCAGCGGGTTGGTCGCGCCGCAATCGAGGGCAACCGTCACCTCCCGGACGGGACAGTGTTGACATGGCACCAGCTTGGCGTCAAGGACCTTCAGGTCGATCCCCAGCTTCCCTTCTTCGTCCAGTGGTCGCGCGACGCGATCCATCCCTCTCTCGGTGGACGTGAGGTCGAGCTCCTGAAGATCGAGATCGCCGGTGATCCGACCCGCGTCGATCAGTGGCTGGGTGGACGGAGCAGGGAGATCTTGGCCGACGTCGACATCGACTGGTGTCGCCCGCGGGACCGGACTGGCCTTGCCGCTGCGATCTTCAGCACGCCGCGCGGCGAGGTACGGATTTGATCAGGTTGCGGTCAGCCATCGCGGCACTGCCGGTGTACACAGCTGGTAAGACAGCCCCCGTGATGGATCGGATGCACTCGTTCAAACTGTCAAGCAACGAGAACCCCTTCCCGCCGCTTCCCGGCGTCATCGAGGCCACAGCCGTGGCCGTGGCCCAGATGAACCGTTACCCCGACATGGCCAACACTCAGATGACCGGAGCGCTGAGCAGCCGGCTCCGTGTGCCCGGAGAGCAGCTGGCGTTCGGCACCGGCTCAGTAGCGGTGCTCTACCACCTGCTTCAGGCGGCATGCGAGCCAGGCGACGAGGTGATGTACGCATGGCGCAGCTTCGAGGCCTACCCGATCGCCGTCCAGTTGACTGGTGCGACCGGGGTGCCGGTGCCGCTGGCTCCGGGCGCCGTTCATGATCTTGAAGCGATGAGACGGGCGGTTACCCGGGATACCAAGGTGATCATGCTCTGTACGCCGAACAATCCCACCGGCCCGGCACTGCAACATCAACAGGTGATCGACTTCATCGACTCCCTGCCCGACCACATCATGATCGTTCTCGACGAAGCCTACGTGGAGTTCATCACTGACCCGCAGGGACTTCGGGGCTTGGACGCGCTGCCGGGGCGGCCCAACGTTGTGGTGCTGCGAACGTTCTCCAAGGCGTACGGGCTTGCCGGACTTCGCGTCGGCTACTGCGTTGCAGACCCCCAGGTTGCCGCTGCCGTTCGCGCCGTAGCGCTGCCGTTCGGGGTGTCCATCGCCGCCCAGGCGGCGGTGATTGCCTCTCTGGACGCCGATCAGGTGTTGCTGGACCGGGTCGCGGAGCTCGTCAATGCGCGCGAGGCGCTGGCCGTCGGCCTACGGGACCTCGGTTTCGACATCCCGGATGCCCAGGGCAACTTCGTCTGGTTGCCGGGTGGCCCGCAGACTCCGGCCTACGCAGCAGCCTTTGCCCGTTCCGGGGTGGCGGTGCGGCCGTACGCCTCGGACGGTGACTGGGATGGCCTCCGTATTACGGTCGGTGAGCCAGCTGCCAATGAACTCGTCTTGAAGGTGGCCGCAACACTTGCGGAGCCGCGCTAGCCAAGGATCGAAACCTCGTGGCGATCAGGTTTCTTGCGCGCCCGCAGGGTGAGCCAGATCACCCCGGCACCAGTCAAGCCGAGCGTGACTGCCGTACCCAACCCCAAGTAACGCGGCACGGCTTGGCTCGCCTGGTCAAAGAGCGCAAAGA
>DATHIJ010000342.1:0-10915 GCA_035489975.1 Propionibacteriaceae bacterium
TTCCCGATGCATTCTTCGCCGTGGACGGCCTGTTCGAGACCTTTCTCACCGTGCTTGCGGACTTCGGGGCGTTCCCGGCGGTCATCAATGCTGAGCTGCAGCGATACCTGCCGTTCCTGGCCACGAGCAAGGTGCTGATCACGGCCCTCAAACGCGGAGTGGGACGGGAGACCGCGCATGAAGTGATCAAGGAGCACGCGATCGCGGTCGCTCTGCAGATGCGAGAGACGGGCGGAGCCGAGAATGACTTGCTTGATCGCTTGGCCAGTGACCCGCGGCTTGGTGTGACTCGAAGCGAGCTAGCTGCTGCGATCGCGAACCCAATTGAGCTGGCGGGAACCGCGGGTCGCCAAGTTTTGGTGCTGGCCGCGGAGATCGAGTCGATCGCCAACGCCCACCCCGAGGCGGCCGGCTATCGTCCTGCCCCAGTGCTCTGAAGGCAATCGAAGGCCCCTCAGTCGAATTGTGACTGAGGGGCCTTCTGCGGTGGGGGATTCAGGCGACGCTTGTGGACTCGTCCGGCATCAGCAGCCAGGCGATGAGGTAGATCAAGATCTGCGGCCCGGGGAGGAACAGGCTGGCCACGAATGCGATACGCACGATGGTGGGATCGAGATTGAAGTGGCGGGCGATTCCCGAGCACACGCCCGCGATCATGCGGTCGTCGCGAGGGCGGGTGAGTGACATCTCGAGGTGTCCTTTCTGGACGTCAAATTGTGATACCTCCACTCTGCGGCACCATGTCATGCCGAGCAGCCTGTTTGCTGGCTCGATCCGGGTCGCCCTCAGGGCCCAAGACGTGCCTTCCCTGAGCCAATCCACGACAAGTCGGTGGATTGATGCACGACACATTCACCTGGGTTCGGGCGGCACGCAGCGATCACTGAGAGGATGTGGCGGTGGACCGGCCCCGGCGCGCGCTCCTCGAGGAGCCAGACAACGTTGAGTCATACGTCGCTAAGCGGTCTCTCGGCTTCACTCAGGCTGATAGTGGAGACAACATCGTGGTGCGTCGGGCGCGCGCTGCTCGAGCACTCGAACCAAGTGGGATCGGAACCCAAGCACAGACTGCAGACCGCGATCGTCCAGGCCTTTCCGGCCCACCCAGACCGCGTCGGGCCTCGCTCACTGAGCCGTCGAGTTGGGACCTCGAAGAGGAGAAGGTAACTCCGACAGCGCCGGCCGCGGCCGGCCGGCGCGCCATCGTTGATCTTGAGCCGAGCCCATCCGGCGGTCCGGCTGTGCCATCGCAGCCGGCCGTGCCCCTCACAGTGCGACCGGCCGCTCCGGAGCCGCGAAGCATTGCGCCTGCGCCACCTCGAGCGCCGGCGGTCGACCTGCCCAAGATCACTGCGGAGCCGCCGCCAGAGCCCGTTTTCGTACCGGTCCAGGTCGCCCGCACGACTCCGCTTCCTATTCCACCGCCAGCCCGGACGGAGCAGCAGCAACCGTACCGGCCCGCTCTGCCCATCGATCGTCCAACACCACCGCCACCACAGAGTCCGGCGGTGTCATGGCCGATGCCGCCAGCAAGACGTGTCGAGCCGGTTCCGGCACCCTCGCCGGAGTTGACACCGACGCCCCTCCAGCCAGTGTCCAGCCAAACCGTCGATTCCGCTGCGGCCCCAACTGGACACGAGGCCATGCCGCTGTCCAGCCAAAGCATGGATCGCACTGGGGCCGAGGCTGTACGCCGAGCCAGGCCTGCAAGATGGGCGGTCCGCCATCAGGTGCCGCCGATCATCGTCGACCGGCTGATCAAGAGCTACAACGGCACCCTTGCCGTCTACAATCTCAGCTTCGCGGTCGAGCCGGGACGCGTGACCGGCTTTCTCGGCCCCAATGGCGCGGGGAAAACCACCACGATGCGGATTCTCGTCGGCTTGGTCGCCGCAACGACTGGTACGGCGACGTTCGGCGACCTCAGCTACGCGGACCTGCCTCATCCCCAGCGGACGGTCGGGTGTGTCCTCGACACGCGGTTCCACCCAGGTCGCAGCGGCCGTAACCACCTTCGGGTGCTCGCGCCAACGGCCGGCGCAAGTGATCGCCGAGTCGACGATTTGCTCGGTGAAGTTGGCCTGGGCGCAGTCGCCCGGCAACCGGTCGCCGAGTACTCCACGGGGATGCAGCAACGCCTTGCTTTGGCTGCCGCGATGCTCGGCAACCCCGATTACTTGATCTTGGACGAACCAGCGAATGGCCTTGACCCGGAAGGCATCCGCTGGCTGCGCACCTTCCTGCGCGATTTCGCGGCGGCAGGCCGGGCCGTGTTGATCTCATCCCATTTGCTGAACGAGATCGAGGCCACAGCGGACGACATCGTCGTGATCAACCGAGGCCGGCTGTTGGCGCAGCTGCCGATGTCGGAACTCAACCTGGGCGGGGGCACGACCCGCGCACGTGTGTCAGATCTGGAGGGCGCAGTGCAGGCGCTGGCCGCCGTCGATGCTGATGTGGAAACCGCTGCGGACGAGCGCGGCGCATATCTGCGCATCCACAGCCATGATGTGGGCCAAGTTGGCTCGGCCCTGTTCAGCTCCGGCATTGCGGTCGACGAGCTGAGGACCGAGCGGCGCGATCTGGAGCAGGAGTTCTTCTCGATGCTCGAAGGCTCCGGATGAGCGGTGTGCTGCATGCGGAGATGCGCAGGATCAGCACTACGAAGCTGTGGTGGATCGTGCTCATCTCGATCTTTGTGCTCAGCGCTGGATATGCCGCGCTCCCGGCCGTGGTAGCTCTGCTGGAGAGCAGAGTAGGGGTTGCGAGTAGTCCGTTTACCGATCCAGGCATCGTCCGCAGCATTTACAACGGCGGGAACGTGCTGTCTCGGATCCTGGCAATGGTGGTGGGCATCGTTGCAGCCGGCAGCGAGTATCGGTACGGCACACTTGCCTCGAGCTATCTGGCCACTCCTCGGCGGGTGAGGCTGCTGCTCGGCAAGGCGGAGGCTTTGCTGATCTTCGGAATGATCTATGGGGTCACCAGTGTTGGGGCCGGCATGCTGGTCTCGGTTCCCTTCGTACGGGCGCACAGCGGGACGTTCCTGCTCAACGAGCCAGCAACCTGGCGTTCCATCATTCTTGGAGTGTGTTCCATCGCGCTCTGGACCTTGATCGGGATGGGCCTCGGGATCTTGATCAAGAACATGCTGAGCGCCGTCGTGGTCGGCATCATCCTCGGTTTCCTGGTCGAGCCGATTGTGTCGATCGTATTCTTCATGAAGCGTTGGGATCAGCTGCTCAATCTGATGCCCAGTGGCGCGACCAACGCGATGCTGGAGATCACCTCACCGGTGCTGTTCGCGGGACACCATCCAACGCCATGGTGGCTGGCCGGCCTGGTACTTGTGGCATGGTGCCTGCTGCCGACGCTCGCCGGTGTGTTGTCCGCCGTACGTCGTGACGTTGCCTGATGGTTGGCACGCCGAGTCTCATGAGAGACGCCAGGCCGCTCGGCTATTTCATCGCTCTTCAGGGAACCGTGTGCGAGCCGGGCTAGACTCCGCAGGCATGGCGCGAGTGGTAGTCGACGTGATGCCGAAGCCGGAGATCCTGGACCCCCAGGGCAAGGCAGTCACAGGTGCATTGACCCGGCTGGGCTTTGCCGGCATCTCTGTACGCCAGGGCAAGCGCTTCGAGCTCGATATCGAAGGTGAGATCACGCAAGACCGGCTGGCCGATGTGCATCGGGCTGCGGAGACATTGCTGGCCAATACCGTCATCGAGACCTTCAGCGTACGCGTCGATGAGCCGGCTGCGGCATCTGATGACGGCGACGAGGCCGAGTCTTCCGAACAGACCGAGCTCGCCACTCAGGCGGGCTGATGGCTCCACGGATTGGAGTTGTCACCTTTCCAGGCTCGCTTGACGACCAGGACGCGCTCCGCGCAATCCGGCTCTGCGGTGGCGAACCGGTGTCGCTGTGGCACGGCAGCGACACCCTCGACGACGTGCACGCTGTGATCTTGCCCGGCGGGTTCTCCTATGGTGACTGCCTTCGCTGCGGTGCCATTTCCCGATTCGCCCCTGTCATGACCGAGGTGATCAATGCCGCCAACCAGGGAATGCCGGTGCTGGGCATCTGCAACGGCTTCCAGATCCTGTGCGAGGCACATCTCCTGCCTGGGGCGCTGATCCGCAACGACGTGCGGGTTTTTGTTTGCAAGGATCAAGATCTTCGGGTGGAGTCTGTCGACACCACCTGGACGTCGGACTTCACCGAGGGCCAGGTCATCACGCTCGTGCTCAAGAGTGGAGAGGGCGGCTACGTAGCCGATGAGGAGACCCTGCGTCGTCTGGAGGGCGAGGGCCAGGTCGTCTTCCGGTATGCCAACGGCAACCCGAACGGCTCATTCCATGACATTGCGGGCATCTGCAATGAGCGGGGGAATGTGGTCGGCCTCATGCCACATCCGGAGCACAATGTCGATTCGCTGACCGGGCCGACCCAAGACGGTCGCCCAATCTTCAGCAGCGTCTACGACTTCCTCGCCGCCAAGGTCTAGCTACACGTGGGAGACGGACGACACTCCTCCGGCGTCCGACAATCGCCGCGGAGTCACCCGGTCGGCGGCTCAGTGGCGGATGAGCCCAGTCGCGATGGTCCGGTGCGGCGGCGGTGGTGGGTGCTCGTGGTCCTGGCACTGGGCGTACTGTTCGTCGGGCTTCGTGGCCTACACACTTTGGCCGATCAGCCGCAGGAGTCGGCGATCTTCACCGATCAGGTTGTGGTAGTCGGCGTCACGGGTCGAACCGAACTAACACCTGCTGATCGCGCCGTATTGGGGTCGCATCTCGACGATGCCCAGGTAGGCATGGTGTCCATCCGCCCGCGCTATGTCGGGGACTGTGCCGCGGCGGGTTGGACCACTCTTGGCGCCGGGCGCCGGGCTGCTGTTGATGGTCTGTGCGCTCCCCAGGTCGAGAACGGGAAGGTGACCGACTGGACAGCGCGCCAGGCGGCTGCTGCGGCACGTCGCGGTGATGCCAAGCTGGGCACCCTCGCCGGCTCCGTCACCGGCTGTGTGGCTGCCGTCGGTCCTGGAGCAGCTCTTGCGGCCGCTGAGCCGGATGGCAGCGTCGCCAGCTACCAAGCGCCCGAAGAGTTCATCGCTGGCGGCATGCAAACCCAGTGTCCGATCACGCTGGTGGACGCTGGACCGCTCTCCGACCAGATCGTCACCCAACTAGCCAGCCGCGAAGACATAACCGTGATTGTGGCTGGTGTCGGGCCGGCTGCGGGCTCTGACGACCCGAGCTTGCAGGTGATCTACCGGCTCGGCACCACACTTCCCGGCTGGCTTACTTCTGCGAGCACGCAGCGCGAGGGAATCGTCACGCTGACCGACCTGACCCGGACCTTGATCGACTTCGCAGCTCCTGGGTCATCGGTCGCTATTGATGGTTCGCCGTTTGCGGTCTACAGCGCCGACCTCACACTCGATCGCATCGACGCCAAGATCAACTCAATTAGCGCGCTATCAGACGCAGCACCCATTGGCTACCTGGCACTCGGACTGAGTGGCGCGTTGCTGTTTGTGATCTTGGTGGTCGGTACGTTGCGGAGCAGGTTCGCACTACCCAAGTTGATCTTGACCTTCGGTGGGATACTCCCCGCCGCCATGATGCTTACCGGTGCGGTGCCCTGGCAGAACAGCAGCTCGCCCGGACTGTTCCTCAGTCTTGTGGTTGCCGCCTGGTCGGTGATCCTGACCTCGCTCGCGCTCCTCATCGGCCGGCTCGCGCAGCTGCCCAACGCCATCGCAGCGGCAGCGATTACCGTTGCTGCGTTCACCTTCGACGCGGCACTGGGTGCGGTTATACAACCCGGTTCAATGCTCAACTCACGCCCCATTTTCGGCTTGCGCTGGTACGGCTTCGGAAACGTGACCTTTGCCGCGTACGCCAGCACCGGACTGTTGCTGGCGGGCTACCTCGCCCATCGTTGCCTGGCGGCCGGCAAGCGTGCCGCGGCCGTCGCCACCGTCGGCGCCATCGGCCTCGGCATGGTGATCTGTCAGGGCTGGCCGTCCATGGGCAGCGACTTTGGCGGGGTCATCGCGCTGACACCTGCGGTGCTCTGGCTGATGCTGGCGCTCTCCGGTGTCAAGATCACCTGGCCTAAGCTGCTGGCGATCGCGGGGCTCGCGGTGCTGGCGGTCGGGGTGATCTCTGCGCTCGACTGGCTGCGCGGACCGGATAGGCGTACCCACCTGGGCAATTTCGTGCAAAGAATCCTCGAGGGGGACGCGCTGGACGTGATCAGCCGCAAGGCGGTCGCGGCGGCTGAAACGATCGCCTCCCCGCTCGGAATTGGGTCGCTGCTGATCGGTGTCCTGCTCTGGATCGTGATCTTGAACTACGTCGTGCCCCGAGTGGCACCCGACTTCAGCACCGTACGTAGCACGCTGATAGCCATCCTGGCCGTCGCGGTTTTGGGCACGTTGCTGAACGACGGTGGGGTCAGTGTCTGGCTGACAGCAACGGCCGAGGTGACGGTGGTGATGGGCTGGTTCTTCCTGGACTGGGCAGAACGCAGCGATTGGGCTATCAGCACCGTCCGAGCCGAGTAGCGTTGCCGCCGTGGCAGACACTGTCGGCAACGCCGCACGAACTCCGGACCTGGCACAACCATGGGCGGAGCTGGGTCTGAAAGACGGCGAGTACGCCCGGATCAAGGAGATTCTGGGTCGGCGCCCGACCTCGTCCGAGCTGGCCATGTACTCCGTCATGTGGTCTGAGCACTGCTCGTACAAGTCGTCGAAGGTGCATCTGCGCCAATTCGCCGAACTGCCGCCTGAGACCCCTGTCGGCAAGCTGCTCGCCGGCATCGGTGAGAACGCCGGCGTAGTTGATATTGGGCAGGGTTATGCCGTCACCTTCAAGATCGAGTCGCATAATCACCCCAGTTATGTCGAGCCGTACCAGGGTGCAGCCACCGGTGTTGGCGGAATCGTCCGCGACATTTTGGCCATGGGGGCCCGGCCCATCGGCGTCATGGATTCTCTTCGCTTCGGACCGCTTGACGAGCCCGACACTGCTCGCGTGCTGCCGGGCGTTGTCGCCGGCATTGGCGGGTACGGGAATTGTCTAGGCCTGCCCAACATCGGCGGCGAGGTGGCCTTCGACCGTACCTACCTCGGCAACCCGCTAGTCAATGCCTTGTGCGTCGGCGTGCTGCGCCACGAAGATTTGCACCTGGCGAAGGCCACTGGTGCCGGCAACAAGGTGATCTTGTATGGGGCCTCCACCGGTGCGGATGGGATCGGCGGGGTCAGCGTGCTCGCTTCGGAGACCTTCGATGATGCGGACGCTATGTCGGGTGATTCGCAGACCGGATCCGGCGGCGGCTCACGGCCGAGGCCGGCCGCCAAGCGCCCCAGCGTGCAGGTGGGCGATCCCTTCATGGAGAAGCTGCTCATCGAGTGCACACTGGAGATCTTCGCGGCCGGGCTGGTTACCGGCATTCAGGATCTTGGTGGCGCAGGGCTTTCTTGTGCCACCTCAGAGCTGTCCAGCGCAGGGGACGGCGGCATGCATATTGATCTTGATCTGGTGCCGCTCCGCAACGCGACGCTGAGCCCAGAAGAGATCTTGATGAGCGAGTCGCAAGAACGCATGATGGCAATTGTCGAGCCCGATCATGTCGAGGATTTCTTGGCGATCTGCCGCAAGTGGGATGTGCTGGCAACGGTGATCGGCGAGGTTACCGCCGGAGACCGGCTGATCATCGACTGGCACGGAGATACCGTGGTCGACGTGCCGCCGCGTACGGTTGCGCACGAAGGTCCGGTCTACGAGCGCCCCTACGAGCGGCCGGAGTGGCAGGATCAGGTCCAGGGAGAAGGCCTTGATCAGCTTCCGCGACCAGCCAACGGTGCGGAGCTCTCCGAGACGCTGCTCCGCCTGGTGGGCTCGCCCAACCTCTGTAACAAGTCGTGGGTTACCGACCAATACGACCGCTATGTCCGTGGCGATTCCGTGCTCGCCCAACCCGAGGACGCTGGGATGTTGCGAGTCGACGAGGAGTCGGGCCTCGGCGTCGCTCTGGCCACTGACTGCAACGCGCGCTTTGCGCTGCTGGATCCTTACGCTGGCGCGCAGCTGGCCCTCGCAGAGGCCTACCGCAATGTCGCGACCTGTGGGGCTGAGCCGGTGGCGATCACTGATTGCCTCAACTTCGGCTCGCCGGAGGATCCGGCGATCATGTGGCAGTTCAGCGAGGCGGTACGCGGCCTCGCGGACGGCTGCCGGGCGCTGGGTACGCCGGTGACTGGCGGGAACGTCAGTTTCTACAACCAGACCGGTGGTACGCCGATCTTGCCGACACCGATAGTCGGCGTGCTCGGAGTGATCGACGATGTGACGCGCCGGACCCCTGGTGGATTCACTGCGGCCGGTCAAGTCATCTACCTGCTCGGTGAGACCCGTGACGAATTGGCCGGCTCTGCCTGGGCGGGAGTCATCCATGATCATCTTGGCGGCCGGCCGCCCGCAGTTGATCTTGCTCAGGAGAAGGCGCTGGCTGAGGTGCTGATCAGGGCGAGCCGCCGAGGTCTGCTCGCGAGCGCGCATGACCTGGCTGACGGTGGGCTGGCGCAGGCTCTAGTCGAGTCGGCTCTCCGCCACGGGCTCGGCGCACGCATCGAGCTGCCAGCGGAGGCTGATCCGTTCGTGTGGCTCTTCTCCGAAAGCGCCGGACGAGCGATTGTCTCGGTCAAGGAAGGCGCCGACCGCGACCTCGCTTCGTTGTGCCGGATCAACGGGGTCACCCTCACCAAGCTCGGCGCAGTTACGCCTGAGGAGGAAGCCGCTCTCGAGGTGGTCGGCCAGTTCACGCTGCCTCTGACGCTCATCCGGGAGGCGTGGCAGGGCACCATTCCCGCGGTCATGGCTGCCCACTGACGCCGAAGATCAACAACTTGCAAGCTCTCCGAGGAAGATCAACTGCGCCCTTCGTCAGAAAACTGGGTTAACCCAGGTTGCAGTCACCTTGCACAGGTTGCAACGTGTGTGAGGCGGCAGGAAAGTAGGTTAACCCAGCTTTCTGCAAGGGGTCTGGCGCATCCAGGCAGGCCAAGCCTCGCAGTACCTGCGGCGTGCTGTTGCTCACTGCGGGTAACGCCGTACAAGTTCGGCGCCGATGCGGGCCAGCTCGCTGCGGACCTCCTCGGGCTCGAGCACCGCTACGGCGTTGCCCCAGCCGGCCAGCTGCTCGGCGATCGAGCGGGCCATGTGCGAGGCGACCCGGACCCGCATTCGGCCGTCGTCCCATGTGCCCAGCACCTCGCAGTGGCGCCCGTAGTGCGACTGCAGCACGGGCACGAACCGGCCCTCAATGAGGACCGTCGCCTGTACGAGGGAACGCCGCTGCTCCATCTCGGCGACGACTTCTTGCCACGCCTGCGCTAGCTGGAAGTCGTCGGGCCGCTCGGCCGGCTGGTCGGTCACGACGGCCTCGACGATGCGGTTGGCCCTGAATGTCCGCCGGCCATTCGGGGTGCCCGCGATCAGATACCAGATATCGTCCTTGTCGACCAGGCCCCATGGATCGATGAGCCGCTGAGACGGCGGCCCGGAACGCCCCGCGTAGCTCAGCCGCACCTTGCGCCGCCGTACCACGGCGGTTTGCAGTTCGCGAACCAGTGCAGGTGGCTCCTTGTCGCTTTCACCCCAGCCGGCCGAGTCGATCAGCACCGCGTCCGCAGCCGCCTCTGCGTCGGCCCGGAAGGTGCTGGGCAGCGCGCGAACCAGCTTGCGTAGCCCTGACTTGACCTCAGGCGCGGTCGACGCCGCCGGGCCGGCCAGCAGGAACAAGGCCTGAGCCTCGGCGGCGGTGAGCCCACTCAGGTCGGTGCGGGCCCCGCCGACGAGCTGCCAGCCGCCGCCGCGACCCGGCTGCGGATACACCGGAACCCCGGCGGCCGACAATGCCTCGAGGTCACGGCGGGCAGTGGCCACAGAGATCCCGAGCTCAGCAGCGAGCTCGGCAGCGGTCACCCGCCCGCGAGACTGCATCAACAGCACGGTGGCGACAAGTCGGTCAGCCCGCATGACTCGAGTTTGCCAAACAAAGTGCTCAGTCCGTGAGCACTTTAACGGCAAGAATCGTGTCAAAGATCAGCGACGCAAGGCCAGAAGGAGGCACCAGAAAATGTTGCGAGGACTGTGTACCGTCAATTTCTTTGCTGACGATCACGCGGCGGCCGCGAAGTGGTACAGCGAACTATTCGGCGTACCGCCGTACTACGACAGTGCGGACTATGGCAAGGGCCCGGGCTATCTCGAGTTCCGCATCGGCGATTACGAGCACGAGTTCGGCATCTTGTCCAGCAAGTTCGCGCCCCACCAGACTGGCGGTCCGCCCGCCGGCGCGGTCGTCTACTGGCAAGTCGACGACATCGAGGCCGCTCTGGACCGGGTGCTGGCTCTGGGAGCGAAGGAGCACGCGCCCATCACCGAGCAAGGCGACGGATTCATTACGGCATCCGTGGTCGATCCGTTCGGCAACGTCCTCGGCCTGATGTACAACCAGCACTACCTTGACATCCTCGCCGGAAGCCGTCGCTAGAGAGTGCCGCCATAGGCTCCAGCTATGTCACTGCATGATGTCGTTCGTGACCTGCTGCCAGGCGTCCTCTCTGACCTGCAAGACCTTGTTGCGATCGAGTCGGTCAGCGCGGACCCAGCACGAAGTGGCGAGGTGGAGCGCAGCGCGCTGGCCATCGTCAGGTTGCTCGTTGAAGCGGGATGCCCGGACGCCCGCGTGATCCGCGGGGACGGGGGAGCACCCGCGGTCATCGCACTGTTCCCGGCCCCGGCCGGAATGCCGACCGTTTGTCTGTATGCCCACCACGATGTGCAGCCCGAAGGTGATCCGACCGGCTGGGCGACGCCACCCTTCGTCGCCACCG
>DATHIJ010000343.1:0-2685 GCA_035489975.1 Propionibacteriaceae bacterium
TGACGGACGACAGCGGCGGCCGCACGGAGATCGTGCGCTACGCCCGCGACTTGAATCCGGCGACCGAGAACATCGCGGACGAACTGAGCAAGCAGTACTACCTCGGTTACGCGTCGGCTGGAAAGAAGGACGGCCGCTGGCATTCGATCCGGGTTGAAGTCAGCCGCGGAAATTATCGAGTGCGCGCACGGCGCGGGTACGTCGCCAGTTAGCCGTGCTTGCACGGCGCGAATGTGTCGGAATTCGCCGTGCAACCCCGGCTTAGTGGCTTATGCCGCGTGTAACGGGGATTCTGTTCTCATTTTGTTCTCACAGTGCTGGCATCGTATCAGGCCGCGGCTTTGAGACCGACCGCGTTGAGTAGTTGGTCCAGGTCGTTGACGACGCGTTGATAAAGCCGATCGAGTTGGCAACGCTTGGTGTCTGGCAGCGTGGCGTCTCCGCGAAACGGCTGGAGCAAACCTGCCGTGAGGGGCGCGTAGATTCGTTCAAAGAGTTTGAGGAAGACGAGGGAGATCGTGTACCCCTGGCGCCGGAGCTGGTATCGGCGAGAGTGCGGCAGTTTGTCGACCAGCCCTTTGGCCCGTAACTTCGACAGATCGTAGCGGAGCGCGCCCAGCGTGTATTTCGAGGCCGGCACGCCCAAGGCGGCGAGGCTCTTGGGGTACAGGTCAGCGGTGGTGAAGGTCTGCTGCGCGGGAATGTGCGCAAAGCAGACGAGGGCGTGCATGAGTGCGAGTTGGCGGGGATGATCGAGTTTCAGGCCGGGAATCCGCTTGCCGCTGGGCAGCACCGTGGGTGCGGCGAGCGTGCGGAGCTGGCCGCGGTCGAGGAAGGTCTCGAGGATATCCTGCTGGACCGTCAAGTAGTTGTCGATGACGGCCCCCATTTTCTGACGAAGCTCCGGGAGGTGCTCGACGGCTTTCTTGACCCCGTAATCGGTGACGTTGTTCGTGGCGGGCTCGGTCCGCAGGGCGAGATGGTCGCGGACGTACTGCTTGGCAAAGCCATGCCCGTAATGGCTGCGAATGACCGGGTTGGGCAGGTCGAGATCCTCGATCACGGTTTGGAGCTGGCCGCGGTAGCGTTTGGTGACACGGCGGCCAAAGATCATGGCGAGTTTCGTCGGTTGGCCGATCGTGCGATTGCTGTCGAAGAGGCGCTCGCCCAGTCGGTCCAACGCCGCTCGGCGGTGGAAGATCAGGTTGTCGCAGTACTCCACCTGGGCGAAGAAGAGGCGATGCTGACACCCATGCTGGCGCTCGCTCGGCGTAAAAAATGGGGTGAACGCGGTCAACCATTTCTGGCCGCACCGTTCCAGATCGGCCGCCGTCAGGGCATCGGCGATTTCTTGCAAGCGGGTCGGCTGACCGCAGCTGAGGAACGCATTCGTCGTTTGGCGGAACGCGATGCCATTGGCGCGCAGTCGGTTGGCGATCCAGTGATGTTGGTTCAAGCAGACGCGCGCGGAGAAGGGAAAGTACGGACACAGGCGGACGAACAGGCGGCCCCACTCCCGGTCGTTGACGTAAAAGTTGTAGTGCAGGACCCAGCGTTGAGCGAATTGCAGATGCCACCGGTTCTCGGCTTTCTTGCCGATGGCCATGAGGATCCGCGCCGGTTCACGGGCTTTGAGAATCACGACGATCTGGTCGGGCTTGGCGTTGCGGAAGTACGGGTCGACGAACTTGTCCCGATCCTGCCGAGGGGCGTCCAGAATTGGCGCCCCCCAGCTCAACGAACGGTTCTTGACCCAGTTGTGGAATTGGTTGGCAATGTCGCGCAGCAGATCGCGACTCACGGGGTACTGGTGCCGGTACGTGCCGAAGAATCCGACGACGCGTTCTGGCTGTTGGAACGGTTGAATGAGCCCATTGAGCAGCATGCGATCGAAGCAACGGTACGCGAAGCGAATGCTATCCTTGTGGTGCTCGTAGAAGGTGTTCATGTGCTCCTCCAAGGTGGTCAGAGACCTGGAAGGATAAAGCCGGATGCCTCTACGAGCGCGAGCTCTTGCGCGCGAAGCGCGCCTAATAGCCAAGGGCTCCGCCCTCACCAGCCGTCGCAGTTCACCGGGATATCAAGGGCGGAGCCCTTGGCTATTTAGACGAGAACCGGCAGCGAAGACGGTCGCCAACAGCAGCGCGATGCCTGCTCATGCGCCGACGAGGATTGAAAATCGGCCCAGCGAATCTCGCCTCTCATTCGGGCCATGAGTCGAAGGGTCAACGAGGCTCTCCTCGGCGAGACGCTGTTCCCCATGTGGATGCAACTTGGCCGATTCCCGTGCCAATCGGGTGCGGGCGAGGCGCTTCACAGTAGCGCTCGCGACATCATCTGCGCTCTAGCCAAGAATCTCGTTCAACCCATCAACCACGCGCGCCAGTTCTTCCTCGGAAGCGCGGGCAAGCCTCTGGCTGATGCGATCGACCGACAGCGTGCGGATCTGACTGATCTTGATCCATGACCGCTTTGTCAAACCGATCGCTTTACTCTCGAGCGTCAGTGGAAATCCGGCTCGCGGCTCCTGGCTGGTCAGGGCGACCGCGATCACGGTGCCGGATCGCTCGTTGAAGACGTCATGGCTGAGGATCAGGACGGGCCGGCGGCCTGCCTGCTCATGCCCACGAACAGGATTGAGGTCGGCCCAGCGAATCTCGCCTCTCAGTATTCGGGCCATGAGTC
>DATHIJ010000344.1:0-2302 GCA_035489975.1 Propionibacteriaceae bacterium
GGTGAGCCCGTCGAGAGCCGCGAACTTACCTCTGAGCAGTGGAAACAGATGACCACCGGCCTGGACGAACTCGGGCGCAGGATCCTTGAAGAGTACGGCCTCCATGTGCAGTTCCACTCCCATGCCGACAGCCATGTCGGATATCAGCCGGAAATCGAGCGCCTTCTCGAGTCGACCAATCCCGAGTGGCTCAACCTTTGCTTTGACACCGGGCACATTGCCTATTACGGGGGTAACTGCGTCGAGCTGATCGAGAAATATCCGGACCGAATCGGATACCTCCACCTCAAGCAGGTCAGCCCCGAGATCGTGAGCAAGGTGTTGGACAAGGACATCTCCTTTCCGGAGGCAGTGCGCATGGGTGCGATGATCGAGCCGCCGCTGGGGGTTCCCGAGATGCCGCCACTGCTGGAGGCGGTGTCGGCGTTGGACCGTGACATCGAGGGGATCATCGAGCACGACCTCTACCCGTGCGCGCCAGACCTGCCGCTGCCGATCGCCAAGCGGACCAAGGACTATCTCAGTTCCTGCAGCAGCGCGACCATCGAGTTTGGGAGGCACCAGTGAGCGATGATCTGAGAGTCGCCGTACTCGGCGTTGGCATGATGGGTGCCTTCCACGCAGATGCACTGAGCAAGCGAGTGCGCGGCGCCACGGTCACCGTGATCAACGACTTCCTCGTCGACAAGGCGGCAGAGGTTGCGGAAGCTGTCGGAGCACGCGTGGAGGCCGATCCGATGGCCGCCATCAACGACCCAGAGGTGGATGCGGTGCTCATCGCCAGCCCTGGTCCCGCCCACGCGGAACAGCTCAATGCGTGCCTGGATCGGGGCATTCCGGTGCTGTGCGAGAAGCCACTGACTACCGACATCCACACCGCGTATGCGATCGTGCAAAAGGAGAGAATGCTCGGCAAGCAGCTCATCCAGGTGGGCTTCATGCGGCGGTTCGACCCTGAGTACGACGCGCTGCGGAAGTTGATAGCTGACGGTGGGTTGGGCAAGCCGCTCATGGTGCACTGCGTACATCGCAATCCAGCGGTTGGTGATCATTTCAATTCGGAGTTCATGATCAGGGACTCAGTGGTGCATGAGGTCGATTCGCTGCGTTTCCTGCTGGGTGAGGAGATCACCAGCATCGAGGTGATCAAGGGCGCTGCCACGAGCGGTGCACCGCACGGCACCCACGACCCTATGCTGGTGATTTTCGAGACCGAGTCGGGAGTGATTGCCACCGATGAGATCTTCGTGAGGACGGGTGTGGCGTACGAGGTGCGCACCGAGGTTGTGGGCGAGAGGGGCAGCGCCTTCATCGGCCTGGACCAGAACCTGCAGGTCAAGTCCACCGACGGCCGTTGGGGCGGCAAGATCACACCGAGCTTCGTGGAACGCTTTGGCCAGGCGTACGACATCGAACTGCAGCGGTGGGTGGATGCGGCCAAGGCCGGAACCATCGACGGCGCAAGCGCCTGGGACGGCTACGCGGCCGTTGCAGTCTGTGAGGCAGGCGTGCGAGCGCTCCGAAGCGGGGCGAAGTTCCGTGTGCACCTCGCTGGCGGTGCTGTCGCCGCCATCGAGCCCGAGGAACCGCGTGCCGGGATCCAGGCGCCCGACCTGGAGGGAGCGTGGCCGTGAAGCTTGCCCTCGACCCGCAGATGTTTTACTCGAGCAGCTCGGTCTACCAGCTGCCCGACATCGTGGCCAGCCTCGGCTACGACTGGATGGAACTCTCGCCGAAGGCGGATTTCGTACCGTTCTTCAAGTACCCGCGGATCGATGACGCCGGGGTGAAGAAACTCAAGAAGCTTGCTAGTGACGCAGGCGTTGGTATCGCCTCGGTGCTCCCGGTGTTGCGCTGGTCCGGGCCGGATGAGGACCAGCGCCAAGCTGCCGTACGCGCCTGGAAGCGGGTTATCCAGATCACCGTTGATCTTGGCGTTGATGTGATCAACTCGGAGTTCAACGGCAGACCAGAGGCGCCGGAGACGGCTGAGGCTCAATTCCTGAAGTCGATGGATGAGCTGTTGCCGATCTTCGAACGGGAAGGAGTGCAGCTGATCATCGAACCGCACCCCGACGACTTCATCGAGGACGGGCTGGAGGCGCTGAACCTGATCCGCGGTTTGAACCAGGACTGGCTCGGCTTCCTCTACTGCACTCCGCACGCGTTCCATCAGGGCAACGATCCGGCGACGATCATCGAGGCCGCCGGCGACAAGGTCCGCTACGTCCACCTGGCGGACGCCTGGAACCATCTGACCTCCAATGGATTGCGCTATATCACCAACCCGCCCGGCAATCCT
>DATHIJ010000345.1:0-2278 GCA_035489975.1 Propionibacteriaceae bacterium
AGTACCGACCGGCCGCTAGCCCTGTGCTGGTGAGCCCTCAGACCGGCCGCGCCCTGTTCGCTGGCCAGACCCTTCGCCAGCCACCGGGAGGCCAAGCCTGCCCGGACCCGCGCGGGCGGTGGAGGCTGGCAGGCCAAGGGCCGCGCGTATCTCGTCTGCGCCCGCTGTGGCGGCCTGCACCAGCTGGCCCTAGTCCATCGGCCAGCCTGCCTGGATCATCGGCTGAACGCAGCAGCCAGAACTTCCGCGAGGCGACTGGCTGGCCGGCGACCGCGAATCTTGGCAGCACCGAGATTCTGTCCCTCGACGAGACCACTCGATGGCGTTACGCTCGCGCCCGCGGATCCCAGTGCATCGCAGCTTAAAATGTGTCGTTTCCGAGGGCACGTCTCTAATCGACAGAAAGGACATTCAATGAGAAGGACTGCTTACGTTTTTTCGATCGTGATAGGCGTGGTCCTCATCCTCGGTGGGGCCGCTACCTGGGTCGTCGTCAGCAACACGTTGTCCGATCAGAAGATAACCGTTTCCGACGACGCCTCATGCCTCGCGGGCGACGAGGTCAACGGGCCCTTTAGCGCCTACTGCGAGGCGATGGTCATCGACAAGCACGCGCTTGAGGCAACAGGAGGCTTGCGATACGCGGAGATGGACCGCGAAGATCCGCTGCGCGAGGTGGCTGCGAACGCGTCGTTCCTCCAGGCTTCGCTGTTTACCTCAGTCGTCGCCTTCGGTGTGGCTGCCATGGCAATCCTTATTGGTGTGTTGTTCATCCTGATCGGTTTAGGGATCAGAGACGTTAGCCGCATGACTGCGACGACCTGACCGGTCCGGAGCATCCACCTGCTTCCTGCCGTCGCCAGGTTCTCCAGTCGGGACAGCACATGCCGCAGGAAGTCAGTTCGGGCGGCAAAGTCCATGCCTGCGAGCTCAGCGGAGGCGCACAGGGCCGCGCGTGATCCCCCCCGGTGATCTTGGATTCCAGTTTCGAAGATCACCGAGGGGAGGGGGGCATGGTAGGGCGTCGAGACCTGTTGCAATCTCGCGATCCCGACCCACGACGGAGGCCACTGGCGTCGTCGCCATCGCTGCCGACACCCTGCGAACCACTCTCGACCTCATGACCCCAGCGCTGGCGCGCCTCCTCGGCCGAGCCCCAGGCGCACGCATGACGGAGTCGGACTGCCGCCATGGGTCAAGCTTCGGCTGTCGCTGGCACCTGGTGCAGATGGCCGGCGCCCGGCCGGTCACGTAGCCGTCGAGCGACATGGTGATGTCGGCAATCACCTTCGACATGGCAGGCTCCTCTCAGCCAGTACTGGATCGACTCTCAGACGACGGGTCCGATGCAGACTCATCGTTTCTGAGCGACGTGAGCGCCACCGCCGCAACTCGTCTCGCTGGCCTGTGGGAGCCCAGGTAGTGACGAAAGGCCATGTATGCAAAGGCCGGGGATGTGATTGCCTTTCGGTCGCGGGCCGATGCTCGCCCTGCGGAAGGAGACGGACATGGGCTCGACCGCTGCATCACAGCGGATCCTGGAGGACGTGAAGGTGCCGGTGAGGCTGAAGCTCTCGGCGTTGTGGGCATCGATGATGTTCCTGTTCGCCTACGGCGACATCTTCGGGGGGTTTCGCGCCGACGTCATCGAGGACCTCCGGGCCGGTGAGCTGGGCGGTTTCGAGGTGAACCAGGCGTTCCTCCTCGCGACCTCCATCTATGTGGCAATCCCCAGCCTGATGGTGTTCCTGTCCCTGGTCCTTCGACCAGCCTTGAATCGCTGGACGAACCTCGTCCTCGCCGCGGTGTACGCGGTCACGATCGCGCTCTCCGTCATCGGCGAAGGTTGGGCCTACTTCGTCTTCCTCAGCGTCCTGGAGGTCGCGCTCGCGGTGCTTATCGCTTGGCATGCGTGGCGCTGGCCGCGGACCTCGGAGGTAGCCGAGGTGGTAAGCACGCACTGAGCGTCATGCACCTCAGGTACCGAGTCGCTTCACCCGATCGGGTCGTCCGGTTCAGGGTGGGATGCCGACGATCGTGAGAGGTCGGTAGGCGTCGCGGGCGTTGTGGCGTAAGGCTTTGGCGATGCTGGTCCAGCCGTGGTGGCGCAGGATGCCGATGGCCAGGTTGCGTAGGGCGGCCTCCGCCGTAACAACCGTCCGAGCCAGATCCACCGGGCTCAGCAGCGGCCGGAACGCGGTAATCTCATTGGTATTGCCCGCGACGTCGACCTGGCCGAGCACCGCTCGGGCGGCGTGGTCCATCACCGCGTGCAGAT
>DATHIJ010000346.1:0-2292 GCA_035489975.1 Propionibacteriaceae bacterium
GTGCACAACGCCGGCGCATTCGGCGAAGAGGACAAGATGATCACCGATGCTCTCGGGATCGTGCCGGTCGTTCCGGTGGATGCCAGAGGCAGGTTCATCGCTCCGGTTCACGACTATGCCGGCGTGCATGTCTTCGACGCCAATCTGTTGATCATTGATCACTTGAACGCGCGACTCCGGGCGGACCGCTCGGTGGAATCGGCAAGCGAAGACGTCGGGTCAACGACACCAGGCACGGTGTTGCTGCTGCACGAGCCGTACCCGCACGCCTATCCACACTGCTGGCGCTGTCGGTGTCCGCTGATCTACATGGCCGTCTCCAGCTGGTTCGTCGAGGTGACCAAGATCAAAGACCGGATGGGTGAGCTGAACCGTGACATCACCTGGGTCCCCGAACACGTCAAGGATGGGCAGTTCGGCAAGTGGCTGTCCGGCGCACGGGACTGGTCGATCAGCCGGAACCGTTTTTGGGGAACGCCGATCCCGATCTGGATGTCCGACGATCCGGCGTATCCGCGCGTCGACGTGTACGGCTCGATCGGGGAGCTGGAGGCTGACTTCGGGGTGCCGGTAACCGATCTACACCGTCCGTACATCGATGAGTTGACGCGGCCAAACCCGGACGACCCGAGTGGTAAGTCCACGATGCGTCGCATCGAGGACGTGCTGGATGTGTGGTTCGACTCAGGCTCCATGCCGTACGCCCAGGTGCACTATCCCTTCGAAAACACCGAATGGTTCGAGTACCACTATCCCGGCGACTTCATTGTGGAGTACATCGGCCAGACCCGCGGGTGGTTTTACACCATGCACATCCTGGCCACCGCGCTGTTCGACCGTCCTGCCTTCAGCACCTGCCTCGTCCACGGCGTGGTACTGGGCAGCGACGGGCAGAAGATGAGCAAGTCGCTGCGTAACTATCCGGATGTCACTGAGGTATTCGATCGTGACGGTGCGGATGCCATGCGCTGGTTCTTGATGTCTTCGGCGATCTTGCGGGGTGGCAACCTGATCGTGACCGAGCAGGGCATTCGGGATGGGGTGCGCCAGGTGATCATCCCGCTGTGGAACGCTTGGTACTTCTTCACTCTGTACGCCAACGTGGCCAACGGGGGAGCTGGCTATCACGCCAAGATCAACTTTGGCTCTGGTGATCTACTTGATCGCTACATCCTGGCAAAGACTGCTGAATTCGTGCAGTCGATGACGGCCGAGCTGGACGCGTTGAACATCGCGGCGGCCTGCGATGCGACCCGGAACTTCCTCGACGCGTTGTCCAATTGGTATATCCGGCGCTCCCGGAATCGCTTCTGGGATGGGGAGTCTGCTGGTTCGCTTGCGGCATTCGACACACTCTTCACCGTGCTGGAGGTGACGAGTCGCACTGTGGCGCCGCTGCTTCCCCTGACGACGGAAGAGATCTGGCGCGGGCTGACCGGCGCGCGGTCCGTGCACCTGACCGACTGGCCGCTCGCGACTGAGCTGCCGGAAGATGATGATCTTGTAGCTGCGATGGACCGGGTGCGCGAGGTCTGCTCTGCCGTCTCGAGTCTGCGCAAGGCGCGCGGACTGCGGGTGCGACTGCCACTGCCCAAGCTCAGCGTCATTGCCGACGATGTTGAGGCGTTGCAACCCTTCATGGGACTGATCAAGGACGAGCTCAATGTTCGTGATCTTGAACTGACTGGCCTGGAGGCCCTGGAGGCCGACTATGGAGTCACCCAGGTGCTGCAGGTCAACGCTCGCGCCGCCGGCCCTCGCTTAGGCAAGGACGTCCAGGCTGCGATCAAGGCGAGCAAGGCCGGCGACTGGTTTGTTGCAGACGACGAGACTATGACGGCCGGTGGTATCGCTTTGCAGGAAGGGGAGTACACCCTTCGGACCGTGCTGGCCGACGCTGATCCCAGGAACCAGAAGGTCGTTGCGATGCTTCCCCGTGGTGGGTTCGTGATCTTGGACACGAACGTGACGGCCGAGCTGGCAGCGGAGGGTCTCGCCCGTGATGTGATACGTGCGGTGCAGCAGGCACGGCGCGACGCCGGGCTGGCGATCAGTGACCGAATCAGCCTGCAGCTTGCTGGAGACGAGGTGGTACGGGCGGCGGTCGAGGCGTACGCGGACCTGATCAAGGCGGAGACTCTCAGTACCCAACTCGATCTGCCGGAGCATCTGGACGGCACGACCGCGACGGTCGGCAGCAACCAAAAGATCACATTGGCCGTGCAAGGGGTCTAGTGTCGTGTCTCCTAAGTTCCTTTGCGGTTGGCGTCGCTCAGGTGCGTGCCTGTCGTC
>DATHIJ010000347.1:0-5462 GCA_035489975.1 Propionibacteriaceae bacterium
TGTGCGCCGCCCATGCGGCGCCTCGCGGCGTTCTCCTCGGTCGACATACGACCCGGTATCCCTCCCTCGTCGGCCTGGCGAGGCATCCGCCTGAACGACGCACATAAGCACCGGATTCCCGGCGCAGGACACTAGTGGGCCGTTTCGCCCTCAGGAGCGGCCGAGTCCGGCCGTGGATGTTGCATTCTCAGGGCGACCTGGTAGACGGCGTTCTTTGCTACTCCCTGTTGCCGGGCCACCTGCGACACCGCTGGCCCCAGCTTCATCCCGCCGGCCGCCAGACCGAGCGCCTCCTCAGCTGCCTCCTGCAGGTCGGCAGTTGGCGGGGTCGCGCCCCCGACGACCAGAGTTAGCTCTCCTCGCACATCGGACGCTGCCCACTCCGCTAGCTCCTGCAATGAACCGCGGCGGACCTCCTCGTGGGTCTTGGTGAGCTCACGGCAGACCGCACCGCCGCGATCGGCTCCAAAGGCGATTGCCATCGCTGCCAACGTTGCGGCGGCCCGATGGGGAGCCTCGAAGAAGATCATCGTGCGGGGCTCCGTCGCCAGCTGGGCAAGCCGCCGCGCACGCTCGGCTGCCTTGCGCGGCAGAAAACCTTCAAAACAGAAGCGTGCAACGGGAAGGCCGGAGATGGCTAATGCGGTAAGCACAGCAGAGGGACCCGGCGCCGCGGTGACCCGGAAGCCGCGCGCCACGGCGGCTGTGACAAGGCGGTAACCCGGGTCAGACACCAATGGCATCCCTGAGTCGCTGACGACGGCGACGCGAGCTCCCTCCTCCAGTTGGCGTATCAGCTCTTCAGTACGCCGCTTCTCATTCCCCTCGAAGTACGACATGATCCGGGCGTCCGTCTCGACACCAAGTGCTTCGAGCAGCCGCCGCAAACGGCGCGTGTCCTCGGCCGCGATCACATCCGCGTTGGTCAGCTCAGCCACCAGACGCGGCGAGGCGTCCGCGACGTCACCAATCGGCGTCGCGGCGAGCACCACCACCCCGGTCGCGCGCTCTTGTGCCACTGCGTCAGCCTTGCAGACCACAAGACGCCAGCTGACGCTATCCCAGCGACAGCTGCGAGCGTCGGCAATCGCGCACCGCCGCACGGAGAAGGAGCGAGCGGAGGCGGTTTTTCCTCTGCGAGCGACGACGACGGCGGCGGATTCCACGCGCGATGCGCGAGCAGCTCAAACAGAGGGCTCCACCTACGATGGGCGAGTGACGCACCAGGTCCTGGAGGCTGATGCGGGGTCGGTCGGACCAGCCGCTGCAGTCACTCCAGGCTCCCCGCCACCGCGCGTTCTTGCGGAACGACCGATCAACCCGCCGACCACCATCGAGCGCTTGCGGGCCGCGATGCCGAACGACCGCGTGAACGGCTGGATGGTGACCTTGATCATCGGCGCGATCGCGTTCGTGACCCGTTTCATCAATCTCGGCTATCCGAACAAACTCGTCTTCGACGAGACCTACTACGCCAAGGACGCCTATTCGCTGCTGAAGTTCGGCTACGAGCGGAACTGGCCCAGCAACGCCAATTCCAAGATCATCTCTGGCGACCTGGACGTCATGGAGCAGACCGCCGCCTTCGTCGTCCATCCTCAGCTCGGCAAGTGGCTGATCGCGGGCGGCGAATACCTGTTTGGGATGAACTCGTTTGGCTGGCGGTTTGCCTCCCTGGTGTTCGGGACGCTGCTGATCATGGTCACCATCAGGCTGGTTCGCCGGGCCTCCAAGTCGACCCTGATCGGCGGCCTAGCCGGAATCTTGCTCACCTTCGACGGCCTGGAATTCGTGATGTCGCGCACCGCGCTCCTCGACATCTTTCTTGCCTTTTTCGTAGTAGCCGGCGTCGCGTGCCTCGTCGCTGATCGCGAATGGTTCCGAAACCGGCTAGCGCGCTATCTGGAAGTGCGGGAGATCCCCGACCTCGGCGGCCGGTTCGGCCCCGTCCTGGCACTGCGGCCGTGGCGAATCGCGGCAGGGCTCTGCTTCGGTTTGGCACTTGGCAGCAAATGGAACGCGCTCTACCCACTCGCCGCATTTGCGCTGCTGTCACTGGCGTGGGACCTGGGAGCGCGCAGCCTGGCGGGTGCCGGAGGCCGGGCAAAGCAGGCGATCCTGCGAGATGGCATTCCCGCCTTCTTTTCCTTGGTGGTGCTCAGTCTGGTCGTGTACGTCGGGACTTGGACCAGCTGGTTGCTGACCAGGGGCGGCTACGATCGCGATTGGGGCGCCCTGAACCCGGAACACCCGACGGTGAGGTTGCTCGGCAAGCCGCTTGCTTCGCTGCTGCATTATCAGCACGACATCTGGAATTTCCACACCGGCGACTTCATCAACAAAGCCCAGCACACTTACCGGGCCGATCCCGGCGGCTGGTTGATCGTTGCTCGACCCATCGGAATCGACGCCGTTAACGGGATCAAGCCAGGAGCCGACGGCTGTCTTGGACCCGACAACTGCATTCGAGTGATCAGCGGTGTGGGGACACCCGCGCTGTGGTGGGTGGCAGTGTTCGCGCTGGTAGCTGCGGCGATCTTGTGGGTGGGAGGCCGGGACTGGCGTTTCGGCGTTCCGGTCGTCGGCGTGCTGAGCAGCTGGTTGCCGTGGTTTGCCTTTCAATCGCGTCCGCTGTTCTTCTTCTACGCGATCTCGATCATCCCGTTTTCGGTGATGGCCATAGCACTGTGTGCTGGATGGATTCTCGGCGACCCGCGCGCTGGCGACCGCCGCATGGTTGGCGCCATCATCATCGGGGCATTCGTCGCCCTCGTCGCCGCCAATTTTGCCTACATCTATCCGATCATCACAGATGAACTACTGCCTTATCCGAAGTGGCTGTCGCGCATGTGGTTCCGGACCTGGATCTGAACTGGAACTCCTCCCTGGACCATGATCATCCGTGGCGCAACTGAGGAGATCTTTACTGTGATCGCCGGGACCTCCGGCGGCGAAAGGCCCATTCCCCTAAAGTGTTGAGCTGGCTTCGCACCACGGGGTCGACTCGCCACCGCGCGTCGCGGAGGTGATCGGTGAAGGAGAGTCGATGGAACAGCCGCGTGATCAGATGCGGTTCTCAATCATCGTCCCGGCGTACAACGAAGCGGCCTACCTGGGCCGCGCGCTGGACTCGTTGCTGCACCAGGATTACACCGGCAGATACGAAGTCATCGTCGTCGACAACAACAGCACTGACGGCACAGCGGCTATCGCCGCGCAGTACGGCGTACCCGTGGTCAAGGAACCTCAGCAGGGAGTCTGCGCGGCACGACAGCGCGGGGCTGATTGCGCCAAGGGCGAGATCATCATCTCCACCGACGCCGACACCACCCAACCGCCCGACTGGCTGCGGACCATCGATGCTCGCTTCGCCGAGTCCGAGAGGGTCGTCGCGGTTGCCGGTCCCTGCCGCTATCAAGATCCCTCGTGGTGGGCCAAGGCCTATCCGATATTGCTCTTCGGATTGGTCGCCAAGGTCTACGCGCTCACCGGGTTCGTGTTCTATGTCAGTGCAACCAACATCGCGTTCCGGCGCACGGCATTCCCGGGTTATGACCTCCGGCTCACCCAGGGTGGTGACGAGCTTGACCTGGTGCGGCGCCTGCGACGGCGAGGCCATGTGGGTTGGGAGCGACAGAACGTCGTGACCACCTCCGCGCGCCGATTGCAGCGCGGGCTGCTCTACAACATCTTCGTGAGCTTCTTCGTGTACTACCTGCTGGCGTATTGGTTGAACCGGCTGTCGCAGCGGCAGACCTTCGGAATGGCGCCGGCGTTCCGGCAAGAGCATCGGCGTCACTTCCCGTTGTTGTGGGTGAGTAGGCGGGTGGTGCTGGGGATCTTGGTCGTCGGACTCACCTCGCTTGGATTCGCCACCGGCGCCGGCGACGCGGCGGTGGACAGCCTGGCCCATCTCTGGAAGGGTCCGTGAGCCGACTGGGAGCAGCGGCGCGGGCCACAGCGCTTGGGGTTTCCGCGCTTGGAGCGGCGGTGTACCTCACTGCCTTTCGGCCCCGCTCGCAGGTCTTCGGCTCGTTCCCCTACGCGGCGCAGACAGCGGAGAAAGTCGTCGCCCTCAGCTTCGATGACGGGCCCAACGAGCCCTTCACTTCACGGCTGCTCGACACGTTGGACAAGCACAACGTCAAGGCGACGTTCTTCCAGGTCGGGCGCTGTGCGCAACGCTTTCCGTCCAGCACCAGGCGGGTCGTGCAGAGCGGCCACGTGCTAGGCAACCACAGCTACAGTCACTCATTCACCAGCTATCTCAAGCAGCCGCGGCAAGAGATCGAGATCAGCCTCTCCCAGGAGGTGTTCTATTCGATCACCGGCTTCACACCTGCGCTCTATCGCCCGCCCTGGCTCTGCCACTGGCCGTGGGTGCTGAGCAGTCTGCGGCAGCACCAACTTCGGGTGGTATCGGGTACCTTCGCCCATCCTTTGGAGATCATCCAGCCAGCAGCCGCAAAGCTGACCGAGTCAGCCGCCAGACTCACCCGCCCGGGTACGATCTTGATCTTCCACGATGGCCAGGATGCTCGCGGCGGACCCCGGGAACAGACCGTCGCGGCCATTGGCCCGCTGATCGATCGGCTACGCGATCGTGGTTATCGATTCACCACCGTCGACAAGTTGCTTGGGATCAGCGCTTACGCATCCTGAGTCTCACTGCCCGCTCCGCTCTCTGGTGATCGCGGAACCCAATCCGGGTCGCGGCCGTAGGCGATGAGCAGCTCCGCTTGTGGATTGCCACCCGGGCCGGAGTCCGGCCTTGCGGCTATCGCGCCCGTAGTCCGCATGATCTCCTCGCGGTTGCGATACCACGCCGCCACCTCAGCGACCAGCTCGGAGTCGAGGTTACGGTTCTGGCCGGTCGCGACGGCCAGATCCCAGCCGTGAATCAGGTGGTCTGCAGCCAACTGGCTGAGGTACTCGCCGATGTCCTCTTCGCCGTAGGAAAGGTGCACTCGACCACCTGCTGGCAACCTCTCGGCGACTGCCGTCAGAGCCTCCTCGGCTGCCGCGATCGCTGCGGCCGTCGGGTCTTCTCCGAGCAAATCACCGTCGAACGCATCTCCGACTTCTGCAATGGTCTTGCCATCCACCAAGGGCTTGGTCCAGCGATCTTCCCCCGCGACATGATTGACGAGCGCGCGTACATTCCAATCGGTGCACGGTGTAGGCCTCGACCAGTCGTCAGACAGGTTCCAGACCGTCTCCTTCCAGAATTCAACGCTGCGGCGGTACGTATTCTCGAGCGTCATTGCCCACCCCCATTTCGATTTGCACTATGAAGCTTCGATTCTCTCGATTTCAGCGTGCGCGTTCGCTGGTGATACGTCCAGCCCCGGTCCTCAATCACGAATAACGACAATCGGCAGCTCTGGCGGATGTCGCAAAAGTCCCTCGGTCGACCACAATGAGTTCATGGCGATCCGGCGCAGCCGGGAGCGGCGGCCCTC
>DATHIJ010000348.1:0-2091 GCA_035489975.1 Propionibacteriaceae bacterium
CGTAGGTCAGGACATAGAAGCTGATCAGGGGGTGCCGCCGAACCAGGCTCTGGGTGTGAACTCGGCTAGGGACAGCTGCCGTGTTGGACATCGATTCTCCTTAGGCGTTTGCGGGGATCAGATCGGTAGTGGGGTCCGTCAAGGGGCCAGGCGCCCCGGAAGGCGGAGTGCGCAAAGTGCGGATTGCCCAGATGAATCTGGCCAAGCCCCAGCCGAAGGCGAGTACCGCGCTGACGAGCAGTGGGTAGCCGAGGTCGGGTAGTCCCATCAGCACGGCCGGCAGCGGTGCGCGAATGACCTGTGGCAGTCCGACCAGAACGAGAAGAGCCCAAGTCCAGCTCACGAGAAGGGGCAGGCCAACGCGGAGCCCGATTCGCAAGGCTCCCGTCGGACGTCGCGATGGGACGGTTTGCCACGTACGGATGGTCCGCACGCTCCGGACCATCCCGACGACCTGAATGGCGAGGATCGCCAAGACGATCCCGTAGACCACCCACAGCAACCTACTTGGCGACGACGGCGCCGGTGACTCCTCGCCTATCAGCATGCCGGCGACGCCGTAAGCGATGCCGGTCATTCGGCGTGAGCCGAAAAACTCATCAGGGGAGTTCTCCCCGTTCTCCATCACTACGACGCCCCAACCGCGGTCGGGGATGAGCACGACGTTTGCGTGGGAGTCGAAGCCGCTGCCGTCGTGGGAGATCGCCGTGGTGTCGTGGATCTGGCCGATGTCCCAGCCCATCGCGTAAGAGACGCCGTCCTGGCCGGTGGCTACCCCGGCCCGCTGCAGTTCGGCGGCACCGGCGGGTGAGACCAGCGGGGTGGTGGCGTATCGGCCCTGGTTGAGGTAGAGACCGACGTAGCGGGTCATGTCCTCCGCGCTAGAGCTGAGGCCGGCTGAACCCAGGCCGCCTCGATCGAAAGGCAGTTCAGAGGCAACGGGGAAGCCGTACCAGTAGCGATGGCCCGTGGGTAGGCCGTTTTGCACCGCCTCGGTCCCAGACGTGTAGGAGTTGCCCATCTGCAGCGGATCGAAGATGTGCTGCTGAATGTAGGTCTCGTAAGACTGGCCCGAGACTGCCTGCACAATCATCCCCAGGGTCCAGTAGTTGGCGTTGCTGTACTGCCAGGTCGTGCCAACCGGCTGGGCGAGTTCGGCGTCACGCAGCGCGCGGACCCGGTCTTCGAGGGCGGAGTCGTGAGTGTCCCCGCTGGTCGCGTACGCGTTGCCCGTGGCCTTCGACAGCCCGCTCACCTGGTACAGCAGGTGACGGACCGTGACCCGGGTCGACGCCTCCGGATCGGCGACCCGCCACCACGGCAGGTAGCGCTGCACTGGCGCGTCCAGCTGCACCTGGCCCGCCTCGCTCAGCTGCATGATGGCCAGAGCAGTGAACGACTTGGTCACCGAACCGATCAGGAACGGCGTCTCCGGGGTCACCTGCCGCCCGGCTCTGTCCGCGTGTCCAAAGCCCTGCACATGCACGATGCGATCACCGTGCACGATGCCGAGCGCCAAGCCTGGGATGCGCTGCGCCTCCATCTCCGAGCGCACGTACCGGTCGATGGCAGCCAGGTCCGGGCCGTCATCCGCGACGGCAACCGTGGTTCCGAGCACCGCCGTCGCGATGCCGCAGGCCACCGCCACAACGACACGGATGGCAATGGGTCGTAAGGGTCTCATGGCTGCACCTCTGTACTGCTGGTCGATGTCGGGTCGGCTACAGGTCGACGCGCAGGCGTGGGCCCTGGCGGTGGGGCGGCGGTGTCCCGCCTGTCAGACTCCAGCTCGAGGGTGAGGCCGATCCAACCAATCGCGATCGCCAGCGGGATCTGATAGGGCGTTGTCAGGGCGAGCGGTCCGGCCAGCCCGCCGACGAGGACCAGCAAAGCCGCGATGCGCGGGAAGGCGCGGGCGCGTAGGGCTGCGATGCCGAACACGGTCCAACCCACCGTGTACAGCCCGACCGTGGCGATGGCGCCGACGAGCAACGGCCCGGATAGTGGCAGATCGAGAACCGCTGGTGCCGCAGTCGCAATCATCGGGATCGCGAACGCCTCGAACCACCAGTCGCCTGCGACCATCACGGT
>DATHIJ010000349.1:0-2326 GCA_035489975.1 Propionibacteriaceae bacterium
GTGATCGGCTCGCCGGACTCGGCAACCGACATGATCTTCCACGGGCGACCGGTGAAGCGGCCGGTACGCAACTCGACAAGGAGATAGCCGATCTCCCAATCGGCAAGGCTGTTGTACAGAGCAACATGTGCAGTTGAATTACTCATAGGCAACATACTGTCATATTGGCAGCATGTTGTCAACAGCAGGAGGCTCCACATGCGTGAGCTCGACGTTCTGACTGCCGATGGGCGGGTGCTTCACACGTACGACTTGGGTCCGACGGAACGCTCAGATGAGCTAGTCCTGCTCTGGCAGCACGGCACTCCCAACACCGGGGCACCCCCCGAGCCGCTCTTCGAGGCGGCTCGGCCCCTTGGTATCCGCTGGATCGGCTATGACCGACCCAGTTACGGAGGCTCGACTCCGCATCCCGACGCGACAATCGCGACGGCAGCTGCTGATGCGCGACAGATTGCCGATCAGCTGGGCATTGGCCGGTTCACTGTCTTCGGCCACTCCGGCGGGGGGCCACGCGCCCTGGCCTGCGGCGCATTGATTCCGGACCGGGTGGTTGCCGTTGTCAGCGTCTCCTCGCCTGCGCCCTGGCCCGCCCCGGGACTCGACTACTTCGCGGGAATGTCAGACGGCGGTGCGCGCGAATTGCGGGCTGCTGCTCGCGGGCGAGCCGAGCTGCAAGAGGTCCTGGCGGCGAATGAATTCGACCCAGAGTCCTTCATCCCAGCCGATTATGCGGCGCTCGAGGGTAGCTGGTCGTGGTTCAACGGCATCGTCGAGGCCGCGACAGCCAATGGGTTTGACGGCATGGTGGCAGATCTTGTCGGCGCAATGGCCGCGTGGGGCTTTGATCTGGCAGCGGTCAGCGCACCGACGTTGATCATGCACGGCACAGCCGACCGAATGGTGCCGAGTTCACACAGTGAGTGGCTGGCAGCGCATTGTCCAGCGGCGGAGCTGCGGCTACAGCCCGAAGCGGGTCACATCTCGGTGCTTGACTCTGCGCCAGGTGCACTGGCCTGGCTCCGCCAGGTCGTCACTGACTGGTCTTAGGCTGCAGCGCGTGGACTGGCCAGAACGGCAGGTGACCGAGGTAGTCAGCGTCCGTCCGCAAGTCCGGGTGAACCAGCTGGGTTACCTGCCCGACCGACCGAAGCAGGCCACCCTGATATCGGATGCCCAAGAGCCGGTCCCCTTCACAGTCCACGACCGGCGTGGGGTGACCGTCTACACCGGATTCTCCCAACCCTGGCTGGTTCGGCCAGAGCCAACATCCGGCCTGAACGTTCATGTTCTCGACTTCAGCGGCCTCACCTTGCGGGGTGCAGGTTTCCGGATTGAGTCGGCCGATGGGCGGAGTTGTCCCTTCGAGGTGACAAACCGCGTCTACGACATGCTGAGAGCCGACGCCCTGGGGTTCTTCTACGTGATGCGGTCAGGCACACAGATTTCGGAGACCATTGCGCCCGGCTATGGCCGACCGGCAGGCCATGCCGGTCGCTCTCCGAATCGTGGTGATGTCGCGGTTCCCGCCTGGACAGGTGTCGAAGCGCGACGACTGTATCCAGGGTGGCGCTGTGAGGGCACATTTGACGTTTCAGGCGGTTGGTATGACGCGGGCGACTACGGCAAGTACGTCACCAGCGGCGGCATCGCGGTGTGGCAGCTCCTCAGCACGCTCGGCCTGCTCAAAAAGGCCGATTCCTCGCTGCGCCTCCGCGAGCTCACAGACTCGATCCGCAGCGAATGTCGCTGGCAACTCGACTGGCTCGTGCGGATGCAGGTACCCGCCGGTGATCCTCTGTCGGGGTTGGCTTTCCACCGTGTGCACGGCACACAGTGGTCCCCGATGCCGGGTTGGCCGCACGAGGACCCGACTGAACGAGTGCTGCATCGGCCCTCGACAGCGGCGACCTTGCACCTCGCCGCTGTTGCCGCCAAAGGCGCTCGGCTGTTCCGGACCGCCGACGCTCCGTACTCGCGAATGCTGTTGCACGTGGCCCGCACCGCGTACCAGGCGGCCCGGCGCCATCCTCACCTCATCGCACCTGACGATCACGCCCGGTTCGGCGGTGGTCCGTACGCTGACGACGAGCTGGAGGACGACTTCTACTGGGCGGCTGTCGAGCTCTGCCTCACCACGGATGAGGAGTTCTACCGCCAGGAAGTGCTCCTCTCCGCCCAACACGCCGCAGACGCATTCGACCTGGCCGGATTCGATTTTGACCGAGTGACGGCTCCAGCTCGGCTCGATCTCGCGCTGGCCGGCCGGCACCTCGTTGACTACGACCGGGTGGTCGACAGTGTGCGACAGGGCGCCGACCGACTG
>DATHIJ010000350.1:0-3921 GCA_035489975.1 Propionibacteriaceae bacterium
GCTTACCGAGCTGCCATGGAATGAAAATCCTGAGTCGCACAGCATCGCCGGTCCGCTGCCACCACCTGTTACTCCTGGACTGTCCCGGCGCGGCCTGCTGACCGCGACCGGCGCCGGGATCGGCGTCGTCGTTGTGACGTCGGTGGGGCAGACGTTGACCCCGCTGGAGCCGATCGGGTTGCTTGCGGTTAGGCAGCCGAGCAAGGGGCCGCTCGGTGTGCCGGTCAACCGGACCGCCGAAGAGGCGAACGTCATCGCCGCCGCCACGGCGCCCGACTGGACGCTCGAGATCATGGGCCCGAGGCCGTACGCGCTCACCCTGGCTGAGGTCGAGGAGATGGCCGTTCACGAGGCACGATTCCCGGTCAGTTGTGTCGAGGGATGGAGCGCCGACGCGCAATGGCGCGGGCTGCGGCTGTTGGAGGTCGTGGAGCGGGCGGGCGGCGCCGCCGATTCGCAGATCCGGGTCCGTTCGCTTGAGCCGGCCGGTTTCTTCAACAAGTCGGTGATCTTCGGTCCGCAGTTGTCCCGTGCGCTGCTGGCCACCCATCTCAACGGTGAAAGGCTGCCCGTCGACCACGGCTACCCGTTGCGGCTGATCGCACCGAACCGGGCCGGTGTGTTCAACACCAAATGGCTGGCCACCATCGAGGTGCTCTCATGAAGGTCTGGCGGATCATCCTGGCCGTCGTGGGCGTCGGCGTCGGGGCGTACGGCCTCTTCCAACTCTTGACCCAACTCCCACGGCAGACCCTGGTGCTGCTCGCGCTCTGGCTGATCGCCGCATTGATCATCCACGACGGGCTGCTCTCCCCGGCGGTCGTCGCTGTTGGCGCGGCGCTGCGCCGTTACGTTCCCGACCGGGGTCGCCGGTACCTCCAGTTCGGTTTGATCATGGCCGCGATGGTCACAGTGATCGCCGTCCCGCTGATCTATCGCGCCCACACGCAACCGCCCGCCAAAGCCTTGTTACTTCAAGACTTCGGCATCAACCTGACCGTGCTGCTCGCCGCAATCGGCGGTGGAACACTGATCGCATACGCCATCCGGGTTGCACAGGATCGATCACTGCCTAGTCGACCGACGGCTGACGAAGCCCAGCACTGACCCATAACGTGAAGAGCCCGTTATGAAGGCAGGAGTTCGCCAATGAGGCTTTCGACCCGTCTGCGGATCTGGTCGCGGATGGGCCGGACATGGTCGAGATCTTGGCCGGCGGGGTCATCGAGGACCCAGTCTTCGTAGCGTTTGCCGGGATAATACGGGCAGCTGTCGCCGCAACCCATGGTGATCACGACATCGCAGGCTTTGACAGCCTCGGTGGTGAGTATCTTGGGTCGTTCCGCGGCAATGTCGATTCCTTCCTCGGCCATCGCCTGTACGGCAATGGGATTGATCTTGTCCGCGGGTTCAGAACCGGCGGAGCGGACTTCGATCTCGCCACCGGATAGTTGGTTGAGGTAGCCGGCGGCTATCTGGGATCGGCCGGCGTTGTGGACGCAAACGAACAGCACGGACGGTTTGTCGGCCATCTGACCTCAGCTCGCCTCGATCACCGGCACCGGCTTTGTGGCTTGCACAATCGCGCTGTGCATTCCATCGGCAGCCTGATGTGTGAACCGGACAGTGACGTCGACAAACCCAGCCGCCTCCAACCCCTCGAGGTACTCGGTTCTGGACAGGGCGCCGGCTATGCAGCCGACGTAGGAGCCGCGAGCGGCCCGCTCGCCAGGCGTGAGGTGGTCCTCGGCAACAATGTCGCTGATCCCGATCCTGCCGCCTGGGGCAAGGACGCGAAACATCTCGGTCAGCACTCTCGGCTTGTCGACTGACAAGTTGATCACGCAGTTGCTGATTACGACATCCACCGACTCGTCGGGGAGTGGGATGTCCTCGATGGTTCCTTTCAGGAATTCCACATTGGTCGACAGCGCCTGGGCCGCGTTGGCGCGGGCGAGGTCGAGCATCTCGTCAGTCATGTCGACTCCGTACGCGAACCCGGATGGCCCGACTCGCTTCGCCGATAGCAGTACGTCGATGCCGCCGCCCGAGCCAAGGTCGAGGACGGTCTCACCCGCCCGTAGCTCCGCCACAGCGGTTGGGTTCCCGCAACCGAGGCTGGCCGCGACCGCAGCGACGGGCAGGCTGTCCCTGTCAGTCGCGCCGTAGAGGACTGATCCGAAGGTGTCGTCAACCTCCGCGACTATGGGTCCGCAGCAGCCACCCGAATCATCACAGCAGGAGGCGTGCCCGTGACCGGCCTTCACCGTGGTCGCGGCGGCCGCGTACCGCTCCCGCACCCGCTCACGCAACCCGTCAGAAGCCTCCATCTCTGTCATACCCGCCTTTCGTTCGCATTGAGGATTGTCGATGTGATGAGTCTAGCCACGTCCCATCGACATTTGTCAATGTATGCCATGATGGTTTCCGTGCAGACCACAGTGACACCCAGGCGAACTGCCCTGCCGTTGCTGACCGATTGCTGCTCGCCCGTGGTACGCGACGTCATTCAACCGGCTGAAGCCGAGACGTTGGCCAGCGGATTCAAGGCATTGGCCGATCCGACCCGGCTCCGGCTCATCTCTCTCGTCGCTGCCCACGAAGACGCGGAAGCGTGTGTGTGCGACCTGACCGACCCGGTCGGTCTGTCACAGCCGACCGTCTCACATCACCTCAAGATCCTGGTCGATGCCGGCATTCTGAGCCGCGAGCAGAGAGGCAAGTGGGCCTACTATCGGCTGGTGCCGGGAGCCTTGGACGCCCTGGCGGCCCTGATCGCCTCGCCGGCGCACTGATGTTCTGCTCACGCCGCCGTCTGGGAGGCTGGGCCTGCGGTCCGTCGACCTAGATTCAGCCGACACGTTCTGGAGCCGCTCAATCCCAGTCGATCGTGACGACATCGACGGGCTGGGAAACACCCTTCAGGGTGACCGAACGCGGAGTGGAGACTGGAAATCGCGTCGCCGCAGCCTTCACGGTGTTCACACTGGCAAGGATCTGGCCGCCGCCCGCAAGGCTGCCGATTCGAGCGGCCTCGTGGACTCCTCGTCCGGCAAAGTCGGTGGCCCGAGTGGAAGCTTGCGCCTCGTGTAATCCGATCCGGATTTGTAGAGCGAAACCGTGGCCCCGACGATGCTCTGCTAGTGACCGCTGGACCGCGACAGCGGCCTCGATCGCCATCGAGGCGTCCTCGAATGCAACGAAGAACCCATCCCCGGTCTGTTTCACCTCCGTCCCGCCGTAGCGGCTGAAGATCGCCCGCAAGGTCTGGTCATGCCAGCGGATCAGTTCCTGCCATGCGTCGTCACCCAATGCCTCTGCGAGCGGCGTCGAGCCGACGATGTCGGTGAATACGAAGGTCCTCTTTACCCGTTCGCCTGCCCGCGCGGCGATGCCCTGCTTGTCGCCGAACAACTCTCCTACACGCTTCGCGTCCGGCAGGGCACCAAGTCGTTCGAACGCCTCCTTCGCCGATTCAAATTCGAGCCGGGCAGCGTCCGCGTCACCGTCGGCGCGGAGAGCCTCGCCAAGCGCCGTGCGTGCTCTGGCCGTCTCATAAGGGGCGCCGATCTCATGCCAAAGCTCGACCGCGCGGCGCAGCCGGGCCACGGCCGTTGCCGCCTCACCACGGGCAAGCAGAAGCAGGCCACCTGCGTGCTCAGCCGTTGCGGACACCGCTATCGTCCGGAAGGAACCGGCGATCTGCTCGAGCTCTGAAACGTACTGTGAAACAGAGTCGAGGTCTCCAGCAGCTAGCCCGATCTCAACGGCGGCCGGGAGCAGTCTCGCGTGAATGAATGCATGCGATTCGACGGCGGCGAGCGCCCGCTTGATGGAGATGTTGGCACCAGCAGCATCGCCCTGCGCCAGCCGAAGCAGGGAGATGCCCGGCTCCGGCTCACGGCTGAGCTGGTGGGCCTG
>DATHIJ010000351.1:0-2554 GCA_035489975.1 Propionibacteriaceae bacterium
GTCGGAGCGGGCTCGATTCAGGAGCAGCCTGAGTCCTATCGGATGCTGTCCACCACGAATGGGATGATCAAGATCCCAGGCGGGCAGGGCACCCGGAACGTGCTGCTCGCGTACGCGCGGCGCACCGGGCAGAACGTCAAGCGTGCCGCGGTCGGATCCGAGGGTCCGGTGCTCGACCACTACAGCGCGGCTGCCGTGGAGGCCCACCTCCAGTGGGCCGGTGATCGGATGCTCGACGCGGTGCCGGCCGAACTAGTGGGTTCGGTGTTCTGCGACAGTCTCGAGGTGTACGACGCGGACTGGACCCCGGCGCTGCCCGAGGAGTTCGCCCGGCGGCGGGGATACCCCCTCATCCCCGTGCTGTACCGGCTCGCGGTCGACCGGCCGGACACCGTACGGGTACGCGCGGACTACCATCGCACGCTGGTTGAGCTTTACCAGGAGAACTTCCTTGCGGTCGTGCGGCGCTGGGCGGCCAGTCGCGGGGTGCCATTTCGGATACAGAGTTACGGGACACCGCCTGCGACCATGAGCAGCTACCGGTTCGCCGACATGTTCGAGGGGGAGGGGTGGGGCTGGAAAGAGATCACCCCGACCCGATGGGCATCGTCGGCGGGACACCTCCACGGCAAAGATGTGGTGTCGGCAGAGATCTGGACGTGGGTGCACTCGCCGTCCTTCCGCGCCACCCCGCTGGATTTGAAGGGCGAGGCGCACGAGCATCTGCTCAACGGAATCAACCAGCTCATCGGCCACGGCTGGCCGTACTCGCCATCGGACGCGCCCGGTTTGGGCTGGTTCTTCTACGCCGCCGGAGCCATCGACGACCGCAACCCGTGGTGGCCGGCTATGCCACTTCTCAATGCCTACCTGAGGAGATTGTGCTGGCTGCTCAGGCAGGGTGAGCCAGTCGCCGATGTCGCGGTCTACGTGCCGGATGAGGACCTGTTCGCCGTAATGGGCGGGGCCGTCGGCGGCTCACTGGACACCTGGCTGGAAGCGAAGCGCCGGATCGCTGCCGCGATCCCGGCGACCATTCGGATGGCCGGACTTGACTACGACTTGATCGACGACGAGGCGCTTGCGATCATCCCGACAACGCGGTATCGGGTGGTCGTGGTCCCGCCAACGACCATGATCTTGGGTGCAACGGCGTCCTGGCTGGAGAAGGTGACCGCAGCCGGTGGTTCGGTGATCATGATCGACTCGACGGTACACGTGCCCGGTGGCGTCGTTGTGGCGCTTGAAACGCTGGGCGATACGCTCGCCGCTGCCGTCGATCCCGACCTTGGAATCTCGCCGATGACAGGGGACATCGGCTTCGTGCACCGCCGGTACGCGGACGCCGACATCTACTTCATCGCCAACACTGGGCCACAGTACCGGGCGTTCCGGATCACGGCACGCGGCACCGCCGGTGCATACGAGGAATGGGATGCCAATTCCGGTGAGGTGGTACGTGCCGGGACGGCAACCGACGGGATCGACATGGCACTACATCCCTACCAAGCAACGGTAATCATCATGATCGACGACGGACCGACGAGCCAGCCAGAACCGTTCCGATCGACCGATCCCGAAGAGGAGCCGAGTCGGCAGATCAGGGTGGACAACAGCTGGCAGGTCGCATTCGGAGATGAGCCGCCGCAGCCTGTACACCTTCCCGACGTCTGGGAGGAGCAGCCTGGACGGCGGCACTACTCGGGCGCTGCGACGTACACCACCGGCTGCGAACTCGGTGACCTCACACCAGAGGCGCGAGTGGTGATCGACTTAGGCGGCTGCTCGGCTACCGACGCTGCTGATCAAGGCAACGCCGGCCTAGTCGGCCCGTCTTACCAAGTCGCTGTGACCGGGCCGGTCGGCGAGATCGCCGAGGTCCGCGTGAACGGGATCGTCTGCGGTATCGCGTGGGACCCGCCGTACCGGATCGACATCACGGGTGCGGCACGCAGCGGCCGGAACGAGATAGAAATCATGGTCCGCAACACAGCGGCCAATGCGTTGGCAGCCGACCAGCACATCGTCGAGTTGGCCGCGCAGAGTGAAGCTCGCTATGGGCGCAGATTCCGGATGCAGGATTTGGACCGCGCCATGGCATCCGTACGGTCCGGTCTGCTCAGCGTGCCGACCATCGTCGTAAGCGCCACGACGGAGAACTGACTCCATCCCCGTCCGAAACCTGGGTTAACCCACTTTTCGGTCGCTCCACACACGGTGCAACCTATGCAGAGCGACTGGAACCTGTGCACAGTGCGTGGCGGATGCGGTCGGTGGTCGCTTCACCCTCCGATGCGGGAGCGAGCGGTTTGCCAATGGCTGTGTCAGCGGTCATGCCACCAGCCTCCTAGCTGAAGCGGTAGGCCCACGATAGGCTGCTGAAAGCGTTTTCTGGCTCTCGCAGGATTCTACAAGGCTCATCTCGATGTCCCATGAAGGAGTTGTCGATGTCGTCCCTCCAGCTCAACCCTGGCCGGGCGCTCCCGTTTCCAGCAGTGCAGCGGAGCATCGCCAGGCAGATCTATGGCGAGACGAAGGATCTGCCTCTTGTATG
>DATHIJ010000352.1:0-4863 GCA_035489975.1 Propionibacteriaceae bacterium
CGGACAGCACCTTCTGCGCACCCACAAAGAGGACCAGCCCAGTGCCGGCCGCAGTGATGAGGTTGATGGCTAGGTCGAGCCTGCCCTCCCGAGCGGCGATGCCCACCCGCTTCCTCGCGCTTGCGTCCCCCCACCTGAGGAATCGGCCGTGCTCGCTGTCCTCGCGGCCGAAGGCCTTGACAACCCGGGCGTTCCCGAGCACCTCGTGGACGACGCCCATCGCAGAACTCTCAAGCCGTTTGGACTCCCTGTAGTGGCGCCGCATCTGCTTCTTTGACCGTCTGGACAGGACAGCGAGGAATGGAGTTGTGGCCAGTGCGATCAGCGCGAGTTCTGCATTGATCCCGACGATAACCACGAAAACTGACACGAGTGTGAACAAAGCTGAAACCACGGGCAGGAGGTTGATCACGACCATGTTGCCTAGCGCCATCGAGTCGTACTGAATCCGGTATAGGGAGTCAGCCGTGCCCCGCCGGTCGTGGAAGGCGAACGACAGTCGCTGGACATGCGTAAGGAGTTTGCTGCGCATGCGCAGTGTCAGTTTCTCCTGGATCCAGGTGCGCAGAACGTTCTGGCTCAGGGTTTGCAGGTCGGTGAGGAGCACGACCGCGATCTGGAGGGCCGCTGCGAACGCCAGCAGCTGGGTGGGCGTGATCGAGTCGGGAAGGATCGCATCCGCCAGACCCGGAAGCGGCTTGTCACCCAGCACCGAGTCGACCGCGATCGCCAGGGGAATCGGCGAAAGGAGGAAGAGGGGGGTCGCGAGAAACTCGATCATCAGGAGGGCGAGTGCGGCGAGGTGATATCCCGCCGTCTCTACGTAGATCCGGCTCCAGAGCCGCAGGTCGCTTTTTGAGCGCAGGCGGTGGGATTCGGCGCCGTGTTGAGAAGTATGTCGTGCAACGTCTCTCATTGGAGAGCTCCTGGCGTGCTGGTTGGGCGTGAACGGCGTACGCGAGCGGGCTGGCAGGGGCGGGCTCGTCGTGTACCGACGGCTGCGGCGCTCCATCCGCGGGACTTTGGGCGGTGGTCGAGCGCAGCACCTGACTGACTGCCGAGCGTGGTGGGGCGTCGACGGCGCGTCGGGCAGCACCTGCGGCGACCGCGGCCAATGTCAGCGTGATCAGAGGGGCGGCAGCTGCGACGCTGGCTGTCGTCGCCGAGCCATCGCCGCCAAGCGCGGCTCATCACCAACTCTTAAGAAACCGGCCTGGCCACCGACATGCCTCATTGTCTCAACCTCGAACTTTAAAGTCACCTATGAGAGGGAACACCAGGGCCACCTTTGCTTGACTTGGCGGACTGACCACAGGAGGTGAGGGCGGCTCACCGGAGTCGCGCACCAGCAGCAGGCTGCCTTGCTGGCACTCGTATCTGTCGAGTGCTAATGTCTGGTTAGCACTCTCCTTAGGAGTGTGCCAGCTCAGTGCTGGCGGCCGAGATGGCACCGCGACGACATCTCGACCAGTACACATATCCGACATATCACCTGTGAAAGGGGTTTGACGTGACAGTCACGATCAAGCCGCTCGAGGATCGCATCCTCGTTGAGCCGCTCGAAGCTGAGCAAACCACGGCCTCTGGCCTGGTCATTCCCGACACCGCCAAGGAGAAGCCGCAGGAGGGCAAGGTACTTGCCACCGGCCCTGGCCGCATCGACGACAATGGCAACCGGGTTCCTCTCGATGTCTCCGAAGGTGACGTCGTGATCTTCAGCAAGTACGGGGGTACCGAGGTCAAGTACGACGGCAAGGAGTTGCTGCTCCTCAATGCCCGCGACATCCTCGCGGTCGTCAGCAAGTAGGGGGATCTGCACCTATGCCAAAGATCCTTCTGTTCGACGAAGAGGCACGCCGCTCGCTCGAGCGCGGTGTCGACGCCCTCGCCAACACTGTGAAGGTCACCCTCGGCCCCAAGGGCCGCTACGTCGTCATCGACAAGAAGTGGGGCGCTCCGACCATCACCAACGATGGCGTAACCGTGGCACGTGAGATCGAGCTCGACGACCCGTACGAGAACCTCGGAGCGCAGCTGGCCAAGGAGGTGGCCACCAAGACCAACGATGTCGCCGGTGACGGGACGACCACCGCTACGGTGCTCGCCCAGTCGCTGGTGCACGAAGGTCTCCGGGCGGTCGCCGCGGGTGCCAGCCCGGTTGCTCTCAAGCGGGGCATCGACGCCGCCGTTGCCGCAGTCGAGGAGCGGCTGCGGGAGAACGCCCGTGAGGTCGAGACCACTGATGACATGGCGCACATAGCCACCATCTCCGCGCGTGACGAGGAGATTGGCCGCCTGATCGCCGAGGCCTTCGACAAGGTAGGCAAGGACGGGGTAATCACCGTCGACGAGTCGCAGACGATGGGCACCGAGCTCGAGTTCACCGAGGGCATGCAGTTCGACAAGGGCTACCTGTCGCCGTACTTCGTTACCGATCCGGAGCGGATGGAGGCCGTCCTCGACGACCCGTACATCTTGATCAACTCCGGCAAGATCTCCTCGATGACTGACCTGCTCCCGCTGCTGGAGAAGGTTATCGGCGCCTCCGGCACGCTGTTCGTGGTTGCCGAGGATGTCGACGGCGAGGCGCTGTCCACGTTGGTTGTGAACAAGATCCGCGGCACCTTCACCTCGGTGGCTGTCAAGGCTCCGGCTTTTGGTGACCGCCGCAAGGCCATGCTCGAGGACATCGCCATCCTGACCGGTGGCAAGGTCGTCTCGCCTGAGGTCGGTCTGAAGCTTGACCAGGTCGGTATCGATGTCTTGGGTCGCGCCCGTCGCCTCGTCGTGACCAAGGACAACACCACGATCGTCGACGGCGCCGGCGACAGCAGCGAGGTCAAGGCTCGCGTGGCACAGTTGCAGGCCGAGATCGCGCGTACCGATTCCGACTGGGATCGCGAGAAGCTTCAGGAGCGGGTCGCCAAGCTCGCTGGTGGAGTTTGTGTGATCAAGGTCGGCGCTGCCACCGAGGTGGAGCTCAAGGAGAAGAAGCACCGCATCGAGGATGCCGTCTCGGCTACCCGGGCCGCTATCGAAGAAGGCATTATTGCCGGCGGTGGCTCGGCTCTGATCCACGCAGCGGCGGCCTTGAGCGATGACCTGGGTCTTACGGGGGACGAGAAGACCGGTGTTTCCATCGTCCGGCGGTCATTGGCCGAGCCTCTCCGCTGGATAGCTGAGAATGGCGGCGAACAGGGTTACGTCGTGACCTCGAAGGTGGCCGAACTGAAGCCTGGCCAGGGCTACAACGCAGTCACCGACACCTACGGCGACCTCTACGCCGATGGGGTCATCGATCCAGTCAAGGTGACGCGCTCTGCGCTGGCAAATGCCGCTTCGATCGCCTCACTGCTGCTTACGACCGAGACGCTGGTGGTGGAGAAGCCCGAGGAGGAGGAGCACGCTCTGGCTGGCCACGGGCATTCTCACTGACGGAGTCACGCGTTGACCTGAGTCACGCGTTCAGCTGTAAAACAAGGGGTCTTCCTCGTACGAGAGGAGGGCCCCTTGGGTTGTCTCAAGCCCGGCATCGCGGCATCACATCGCTTCGGCTGTCGCGTGCACTGGTGCTACGCGCTGACTCGGCTAGCATGACCTTTTACCTGGCTCAGGGGAAAGGCTTGCCGTGTCGTCGTCATCCGGTGATCTCAGCCCAGTAGGTGTGCCGCATGCCTTCGAGACCCTCGGGCTGACCTTCGACGACGTGTTGCTGCAACCAGCCGAGAGCGACATCATTCCGTCACAGGTGAGCACCGAGTCCCGCGTCTCCAAGCGCATCGCTGTGAAGGTTCCGTTGATCTCCTCGCCGATGGACACCGTGACCGAGGCCCGGATGGCGGTCGCCATTGCCCGGCAGGGCGGACTTGGCATCATCCACCGCAATCTCTCGATCGAGGATCAGGCGCACCAGGTCGACGTGGTCAAGCGTTCTGAGGCGGGCATGATCGACGAGCCGATCACGATCTCTCCGAATGCCACCATCGGCGAAGCGGATGCTATGTGCGCTCGTTTCCACATCTCTGGCGTTCCCGTCGTGGACCGAGAAATGCAGCTACTGGGACTCATCACGAACCGAGACATGCGATTTGAGTCGGACCCGTCGCGGCCGGTGGCTGAAGTGATGACTCCGATGCCGCTGATCACAGGCCCAGTGGGAATCAGTCGCGACGATGCGATGCAGCTGCTCGCCCAGAACAAGATCGAGAAGCTGCCGCTCGTCGATGATCAGGGTCGACTCAAGGGTCTGATCACGCTGAAGGACTTTGTCAAGTCGGGCATGTATCCCGACGCCTCCAAAGATGATCAAGGTCGGCTGCGCGTCGGAGCGGCTGTCGGATACTTCGGAGACGCCTGGAAGCGTGCCATGGCGCTTATCGAGGAGGGTGTCGACCTGCTGGTGGTCGATACCGCGCACGGCCACTCCCAGGGCGTGCTGGAGATGGTACGCCGGTTGAAGGCCGAGTCGGCTGCGGCAAAGGTCGACATCGTCGGCGGGAACGTGGCAACGTACGCCGGAGCCAAAGCTCTCGTCGACGCTGGAGCGGACGGCGTGAAGGTCGGAGTCGGCCCAGGCTCCATCTGCACCACGCGCGTGGTCGCGGGCGTTGGGGTGCCGCAGGTAACGGCGATCCACAACGCCTCCCTGGCCTGCCGTCCGGCGGGCGTGCCGCTGATCGGTGACGGCGGCCTGCAGTACTCCGGCGATATCGCCAAGGCGTTGGTTGCGGGCGCGGACACGGTGATGCTCGGCTCCCTGCTGGCCGGCTGTGAGGAGAGCCCAGGCGAGCTGATCTTCATCAACGGCAAGCAGTTCAAGTCTTATCGCGGTATGGGATCGCTCAGCGCGATGGCATCCCGCGG
>DATHIJ010000353.1:0-3488 GCA_035489975.1 Propionibacteriaceae bacterium
GGGCCGTCGTCGAGGTGCTTAACGCGGTCTACGAGGTGGACTTCCGGGGCTTCTCCTACGGGTTCCGGCCGGGACGCGGTCCGCATCATGCGTTGGACGCGCTCGCGGTCGGGATTTCACGGAAGAAAGTGAACTGGGTGCTCGACGCGGACATCCGCGACTTCTTCAACCAGCTTGATCATTCCTGGTTGGTGAGGTTCCTCGGGCACCGGGTCGCGGACAAGCGGGTCCTGCGGCTGATCGGTAAGTGGTTGGCCGCGGGGGTCATCGAGGACGGGAACTGGTCGCAGACCGTGGAAGGCTCGCCGCAGGGGGCATCGGTGTCGCCGTTGCTTGCGAACGTGTACCTGCATGTGTGCCACGAATGTCGATCGGAGGTCGGAGTGTAGGTAGATCTTCGTGAAGCAATGCTGTGTAGTAGATGAAGGATTTGTGGCCCTTCGGCGTCGCTCTGCGGGGGGAGATGTCAAGCCGCCTCATGCTGCATAGGCTGAAGACCGTTGTGGTGAGCGATGAGGAAAAGGCGGCGTGAAAGCCGTCAGGCAGGGATCAGGAAGGCGAGCGAGAGCGAACCGTCGACGAAGCATCGAAAGACAAGAGACGACATCAGAACCGGGGTCTATGTATATCCTCGGGATGAATCTGGCGGAAACCCGTTTACTGGCCAGGTGGTGTCCGGTGTGAAGGCGGCGCGAGCCTGATCTGCGGCTACTACATGGAACGTGGGAAGGCGTGTACCGATACGGCGACCAGTGGCCTGGGAAGGTGGCTGGTGGCGAGAGGGAGCGCGTCGAGCAGCAGAAACTGTGAGGCGTTGAGTACCGATGCGGACACGCTGGCGGACCGGCTCGTAGTAGTGCTGAAGCTCCTGTAATGGGAGGGGAGCGAAGGGGCCGGCTCATCTGTGGTTTGTTTGCGCGAGCAACCGGGCGTTGTCCGGGAGGAGATCGAGTGGACAAGTCGGACCCGAAGGTCAAGCCGTTTGAGATCTCGAAGGGGCTGGTCTGGGAGGCGTATAGGCGGGTCAAGGCGAAGAAGGGCGCTGCCGGGGTGGACGGGCAGTCCATCGAGGACTTCGAAGCGGATCTGAAGAACAATCTGTACAAGATCTGGAATCGGATGTCTTCGGGGACGTACTTTCCGCCTCCGGTGCGGGCAGTGGAGATACCGAAGCCGCACGGTGGGGGCACCCGAATGTTGGGGATTCCCACCGTGGCCGACAGAATCGCTCAGACGGTGGTCGCGCTGCAGCTGATGCCGCGGACGGAGTCTATTTTCCATGAGGACTCCTATGGGTATAGGCCGGAGCGGTCACCCCTGGATGCGGTGGCGAAGTGCCGCCAGCGGTGCTGGAAGAAGGACTGGGTACTGGATTTGGATGTCGCCAAGTTCTTCGATTCGGTTGATCATGATCTTATGGTCAAGGCGGTAGAGGCGAACACCGACCAGAAATGGGTGGTGTTATATGTGAAGCGCTGGTTGAAGGCGCCGATACGCATGCCTGACGGTACGGTGGTCGAGCGAGATCGCGGTACCCCGCAGGGGTCTGTGGTTTCTCCCGTACTTGCCAATCTCTTTATGCATTATGCCTTTGACTCGTGGCTGGAACGTGAGTGGCCGACGGTGCAGTTTGAACGGTTTGCTGATGATGCGGTTGTGCACTGCGCGACCGAGCGTCAAGCCCGTCAAGTGTGGGCGGCGCTGGCAGAGAGGATGGAGAGCGTCGGGTTGCGGCTGCACCCCGACAAAACCAAGATCGTGTACTGCGGGGACAGTAACCGACGACAGAAGTTCGAAAAGACGTCGTTTACGTTTCTGGGGTATATGTTCCGTCCTCGGGAGTCCAAAGCGGAAAGGACAGGGGCGATCTTTACGTCGTTCCAGCCCGCGATGAGCCCGACGGCGCTGAAGGCCAAGAGTCAGGAACTGCGTGGCTGGCGGATCCACAGGCGAACGGCTATGGACCTGGGAGACTTGGCGGAGTGGCTGAATCCGATCGTCCGCGGTTGGATGAACTACTACGGCCAGTTCAACCGGGCCGAGATGTACTCCCTCCTGGAGCGCGTCAACACCTACGTGATGCGGTGGGCTCGGAAGAAGTACAAGCGGCTGCGCACCTGGAAACGGTTCAAGGTCTGGTGGCGAGGAGTGACGGAGCGAGAACCGGACCTGTTCGCCCACTGGAAATGGATGCGCGCGTACCGATGGAGAGGATGAGAAGAGCGGAATGACGGGAGACTGTCACGTTCCGTTCCGTGGGAGCCTCGGGGTGAAAATCCCCGGGGCGACCCGACTCTCAGGCAGAGCTTGATAGGGTCGCTGCAGAGTTGAATGGCAGGCCGCGTGAGACGTTGAACTGGCGGAAACCCGTCGAAGAGCTCGACGATCTCATGGCGAAGCACACGTCGCCATGACCACCTGACTCCGCCGGCCTTCTTGCTGGTGAGGTAGTCGGCGGCCTCGTCGGCGCCTTTGCGTTCGGCTGGCGAGTAGCCGCAGCGGGTGGCCCGGCGGCGGATACCCGCCACGACGTCGCCGGCCTTGCCTTCCAGCAGTTTGGTGGCCTGCTCGGCGACCCACCGCTCGGCGTCGGGGTCGCCGGAGTAGAAGAACGACCAGGCGGCCTTCCACAGGTATTCCAGGACGTGGATGAAGTCGACGACGATGTGGACAGTGAGGCCGCGGCGGGCGGCCTCGGCCTGGATGGCCTCGATCTGGGTTCGGTTGCCATCCACCAGCGCGACCCAGGTCCGCTGCTGGCCGGGGTCGCGGCGGGCTGCCTCGTCGAAGACCTGGCCGATCACCGCGGGGATGTCGTCGGTGACCGAGGCGGTCAGCCATTTCCCCTCGGCGACAGGACCGCGGCGGCGTTTCGGGTCCGGCCGTCTGCCGGGACCTGCGATGATGTCGCCGGGCGTGCGCGGTACCGGGGTGGCGTCGTAGACGCAGCCGAGTTCGGCCATGCGTTTACGGCCGGATTTCTCTCCCGGTGAGAGCCGCGTCGCCAGTTTGTGCCTGCTGCCGGCGGCGGTCTTGCGGGTGCTCTCCCGTAGCGCCTCGGGCCGCATGACGATGCCTTTGCCGTCGGCGGTCAGCACCAGCAGGTCGGTGTCTGGACGCGGGCCGGGCCGCCGGGCGGCGTAGAAGCTGTCCACGTCGCAGGCCGCCGCCTGGGCCAGCGCCTCGATCTGACGGTTGCCGACCAACACACCGGTGGCGCGTTCGACCGCCGCGGCGGCTTGGGCGAAGGACCCGCGTGCGGACTCGACGGCGGCCAGCCGCCGCAGACCGTGGGAATGCTTCTCCTCGGGCAGGTTCAGCGTCGCGTCGGCCGGGTACAGGTTCGCCGTTTCCGGTGCGCGGTAGGCCATCCGCGTCACCGTGACCTCACCGAACACGCCGGCCAGCTTCCGCTGGTGGCCTTTCTCCATCCGGGTCCGCGCTATCCCGTCTGTACCGGTCACCTCTTCCCGGCGTTCCTCCCGGGC
>DATHIJ010000354.1:0-3045 GCA_035489975.1 Propionibacteriaceae bacterium
GGACCGTACGGCGCGAGTCACCACTCATGCGCCAACTCTCGCAGATGTGCGAGCGTCTCAGCCGGCTAGTGGCCTTGAGATGCTGGCATCTCGGTGAGTCCCCAGGGTGAGGCGTAGTCCCCGGCAAGCAGATCCAGGAACGGCACGGCGTCGAAGGCTTCCGGACCGAGTACGCCGGCACCCGACCAAGTGCCCGCTGCGAGCAGCTCCAGGGCAACAACCGGATTGATCGCGGTCTGCCAGACCACGCACTGCGCGCCGTAGTCGCGCATGGCGTCCTGGTTGTCCACCACGTGGTAGAGGTAGACCTCGCGCGGCTTCCCGTCCTTGCCGAGTCCGGTGACCCAGAGCCCAGCGCAGGTTTTACCGTGCATCGCGTCACCGAGGAAGGCCGGATCGGGAAGGCATGCGGCCACCACATACGATTCCGGGCCTTCTTCCGCGGTGAAACCCTCAATGAGGACACGCCGATCCTGGTGCCTGACACGGGCAAGGAGCCAGTCGCCCTCAGCGAGTAGAGAGATCAAGCTGCGAGCGTCGGAAAATCGCGGATCACACGCGCGATTGCGCGAGCACTCAGAACTAGCGAGCGTCGCGGCGGGTGTAAGTGGCAGGCTCGGGTGATTGAGGCTGCCGGACCAAACCGGTGAGGCGGTTCCAGGCCGCGCCGAGACCGGGACGCCAGCGCACGGCGTTCTGCAGGTCCATGCGCAACCGCGGAGTGATCGGGTGAGGACGTACCACCTCGAAGCCGACAGCCTCCAGCCACCCGATCGGCAACATGCACGAGGGGCCGTCGTTGTAGGTGCCAACTGCCTCCAGCGCCCGAATGTCGCGACGCGCGACGAGTCCCGCGGCCGAGTGCACCAGTTGCTTGCCGAGACCTTTGCCGCGCAGCTCGGGCGATACGTGCGCAGACATGACTACTGCCGCGTCCGCGCCAACCGGGGTAGTTGCGAAGGCGCCCAGCCGCGGCACGTACATAGCGGGGGCTACCGTCAGATGACCGATCGGCTGATCATCGGCAAACGCCATCACTCCGCAATAGCCCCAATACCGGGTCACTGCCTCAGCCCACTCCGCCTTGATCACTCCCCGATCGACATGATCGGCAGGCGCCGCGAGATCGCTGAGACTTGCCTCCCAGAAGGCGCACTGCGCGCACGGCGCCGGTAGCAGATGCAGGTCGGCTGCCGTCATCGGGCGCAGGCGGCGGGATCCCATCGGCCTAGTTCCTGACGCGTGGCCTGGCTAGCCCGAACGCAAACCCGATGGCGAGACCGAATAACACTCCGGCGGCAAGCCAGAGTGGCCACCGCACGCGTCGCCTGCCATCGGCCGTTGCCATGGCTTTATCGTAGGCGGCTGAGCCGCCCGCTGGAAATTCAGCAATGAGCTGCGCGGTGAGCGCGCGCCGTCAGCTGCGAGCGTCGGGAAATCGCGCACCGCCGTGCTGAGGAGGAGGGAGCGGAGGCGCTCTTCCTCTGCGAGCGACGACGAAGTAGGCGGACTCCATGAGCGATTGCGCGAGCAGCTCCAAACAAATGGCACGCTAGTGGTGTGAGCGAGACTTCCCCACCCGAGCCTTACGAACCGGTGCTGGAGCGGCTGCGACGTCAAGACACCCGCCTCGATGACTACATCGACCGCTATGCGGCCCGGGCACATGGCATGACAGCATCGGCGATCCGAGCACTCTTCGCCGTTGCCAACCGCCCCGAAGTCGTCTCACTCGCCGGAGGCATGCCCAACATCACCGACCTGCCATTGGATGTGGTCGGCTCCGCGCTCAACGATCTTGTGCAGCACGACGGCCGGCGTGCCATGCAATACGGGTCAGGCCAAGGCGAGCCGGTGATTCGGGAAGCGATCTGTGAAGTGATGCGGCTCGAGGAGATCGCGGCCCATCCTGACGACGTCATGGTCACCGTCGGATCGCAGCAGGGCCTGGACCTGCTGACGCGCATCTTCTGCAATCCCGGGGACGTCGTGTTGTGCGAGGCACCCAGTTACGTCGGCGCACTCGGGGTCTTCCGCTCCTATCAGTGTGACGTGGTCCACGTCGCAATGGATGATCAAGGCCTGAATCCGGGGGCGCTCACCGAGGCAATCGAGGCACTACGGGCCGTGGGGCGTACGGTCAAGTTCCTCTACACGATTCCCAGCTACCACAACCCGGCTGGCGTCACCCAACCGCTGGATCGCCGAATTGAGGTGCTCCGCGTTGCAGAACAAGCCGACCTGCTGGTTGTCGAGGACAACCCGTACGGCCTGCTCGGCTTTGACGGCGAGCCGATCCCGCCGCTGCGGTCGCTCAGCGAGCACCACGTGATCTACCTCGGCTCGTTCTCCAAGACCTTCGCGCCGGGATTCCGGGTGGGGTGGGTTCTCGCGCCGCACGCGGTGCGCGAGAAGCTCGTGCTCGCTCAAGAGGCGGCAACTCTGTGCCCGCCGGTGTTCTCGCAGTTCGCGGTTGCCGCGTACCTCGCTAATCATGACTGGCGTGGCCAGATCAAGATCTTCCGGGAGATGTACCGAGAGCGGCGGGATGCGATGATCGCGGGACTGACCAGCCACATGCCCGCCGGCACAACCTGGACACAGCCGGAAGGTGGCTTCTTCGTCTGGCTGAGTCTGCCTCCCGGGATTGACTCGCACGCCATGTTGCCTCGCGCGGTCACCGCGCGAGTCGCTTACGTACCCGGGACCGCGTTTTATGCCGATGGCCTGGGCAGCCGGCACATGCGGCTGTCGTACTGTTTCCCCACGCCAGAGCGCATCATCGAAGGCACCCGCCGACTCGGTGAGGTGCTGGAGTACGAGGCGCGAATGCTCGAGATCTTCGGTACTGCCGTCGAGCCTGAGAGCGGACGCCTGGCTCTGGGACCCCGCGAAGCACCAGGTCCAGATCAGGCGTGATGATCATGGACCGCGGCTAGCAGTTGATCTTGGTCGATGTTGATCATGATCTGATGATCATGATCATGAAAGAAGGAGTAGGGTGGCCGACAACGGATACCTGTCGACAGTGATCGTGCTCTCGGG
>DATHIJ010000355.1:0-2578 GCA_035489975.1 Propionibacteriaceae bacterium
CCCGCTGTTCAAGACGGGGCCCGGCATCCCCGTCTACGCCTCTGACGGCGTCACCAACAACGCCCTTGCCGAGGGCATGGTGGTGTACCGGACGATCGTCCAGAAGCCGGGCAAGCCGAGGCTGGTGGACCACCTGAACCCGCAGACGATGGACTAGCGGCTGCCGGGCGGGGCCTCTCTCCCAGGGAGGCCCCGCCCGCGTGACCTGCGGTGGATCCGGTAGCGGAAACCGGCCCGCGACCCGGCCCAGTAGCTCTCAAGGCCCGCCTGCCACCTGGCAGGGCTACGCTGTGCCTGCGGCCACCGTCTGATCTTCGGTTGTCGCCACAACACCGGATCATCACCGGTGGCCGCCCTCGCCTGCTCGCCGGCCCTGCCCGCCCCGACCAGCAAGATCACGATCTACGGTTGGAGTATCAGGGCGGCGCGGGACGGCGCGGGCTTTGACGCTTGACCGGCTTGCGGATGAGGCCACGACGGGGAGGCCGGACACCTGCTGACGGCTCTGTGACGGCCGTCAGCAGGGGGACGTTGCCGGCCTCCCACCACTACCTTGCCACGTTCGCGCCAACGCGGAAAGTACGTCGAGCAGAGGGGCTGACCATGGCAGCCGCCGACCGGCGCGGTGTCCAACACGGTGCCGTGGGCCGGGCCGGTGATCGGCACCGGCATGACCTACAGCATGCTCGGGTAGTGGGGCTACTCGGGGGCCCAGACCAGCTGCTCGCAGGTGGTGACCGCCTGGGCGTTGAGCCCTGCAGGCTGCCCTTGCGCGTGTGCACCAAGCGGCTGCTCTGGGCTGCGGGATCGGCCCACCCAATCCTTGGAGCATCGCATGACGATGCGGGCGCTGCGCAGCACCGCCCGCCGCATCCAGGTCCTCCAAGCCGAGGCCGACGAACTGTACGCCCAGCTGCAGCGGCTGACAGCGGCGATCGCGCCGTGGCTGCTGGAGTTGTTCGGCGTCGGCCCCATCAGCGCCGTGGGCGCGGCTGGTCTTACCGTGGGTCCACGGAGCCGGGCGCAAGGAGATGAGATGACACAGAGCGGGCCACCTGTCCCCCTTGCGGAAGGAGGAATTGCACAGTTCGAAGCCTTGGCCGATGAACTGCCACGGCTGCTCGACCGGCTTCGCCGTGCGCCGGTCTGGAGCTCTGAGCGCGACGGTCCGCTGCCAGCGGTGCCCGGGGTGTACCTGCTCAGCGAGGAGCACCCTATCTACGTTGGCCAGACGCGCAATCTGCGACGACGGCTGCGCCAACACGGCGGCATATCGTCGCGGGAGAATCAGGCGTCCCTCGCGTTCAACATCGCCCGGCGCAAAGCCGCCGACCACCCGTCCTTCAACATCCACCTGAAGCGACGGGCGCTGGAGGCAGATCCCGCCTTTGCACAACTGTTTCGGGAGGCACGCGCGCGGGTTGCGCGTATGCAGGTTCGCTACGTTGAAATCGATGACCCTGAGCTGCGGACGGTCTTTGAGGTCTACGCAGCGGTCGCCTTCGGAACCGCCGAACACAACAGCTTCGAGACACACTGATCGCCTAGGCTCAGCCGGGTGCGTTGCGGCTCAGGGTCAACCGCCGCGCCCATGTTGCGGCCATGCGTGGCACCAACTGCCGTGCTACAGCGCTCATCGCCGCTACGCAGGAGTGCATGAACTCAGCGAGAAGTAGAGAACGGGAGACGTGGCCGAGGCCACCTGACGCATGACCGAGCAGTTATGCACCTGGTGTCACTTTGCCGAGGCACGTCCGGACCTTCAGACCGATCTACTCGACCGCTTCCATGTCGCACATAGCAAACGCCATGTGGCGGCAGGGCTGCTCACCTCCTCGCTGCGACGATGAGAGCCAGGACTACCGCGACCAGCACAGCCACCCCTTGCAGGCGAAACGTCCAGGTCATGAATGCCAACCGCCGATGGTTAGCCTCCAGGGTAAATAGCTTGCCGTCGTAGAGGGCTGTGAGAGCCTGTTGGGGCGGGGGTTCGATAGCCCATCGGGCCAGGTACATGACCCGTGGTCCCAGTTCGAGACCGGGGATCACCGTGACGACGCCGGCGAGGACGGCGACGCCCAGTGCCACGAATGCGATGACGTCGCCCGTCTTGACCCGGCCGAGGTTCGCAAGCAGTACCGCAGCTGCCACTGCTGTGACGCTGATGAGAAGCCCCGAGCGCGTCGCCAGGCCGGTGCTCTGCTCGCGAACCTCGACGAGCTGACGATCGACCTCGGCAAAGAGGCGTTCGGTCACCTCTATCTCCCCAATCTCGTCCGCGCCAGCAGCGCGAGAGCCAGCAAGGTTGGCAACCGCGTGGGCATCACTGCTCACCGAAGTACCCCGCGGCCTTCTTGCGGATCTGCGCCAGACGCTTGGAGATTGGGCTGTGGTTCTTGTACCCGAGGATCCTCGCGACGTCGCCGACCTTCGTGACACCGCTCCGCAGCAGCACGACCACCTGTCGCTCCCGCTCATCCAGCAGCGCAAGAAAGTCGGCGAACACCAAGTCGTCTTCCACCTCGGTCTCGGGTCCCTGCACGGGAATCGTGTCGGTCAGCTCGACGAACCGGACCCT
>DATHIJ010000356.1:0-5796 GCA_035489975.1 Propionibacteriaceae bacterium
CGAACTGCATCACGAAGCCCGCCCAGCTCATCTACCAGACCGGCCTCGAGCGCGTCTTGGCCAGTCCACACGCGGCCTCGCGCCACGGCTTCGATCTCCGCCACCGGGCGCTTTCGGCCGGCGGCGACCTTGCCAACGAAGTCGTCGTAGATGGCGTCGATGGTCACCGCGAACCGTGCCCGCTCGTCCTCGCTAAATCCCTGGCGGAACGAGTACATCAAGGCTCGGGCACCCTGCTGCACGGTGTCTCTGGTGAGCCCGGCACGTTCCAGCAGGCCGTTCAAAACCAGCTTGCCTGCGAAGACACCGATCGAGCCGGTCAGGGTTGCGGGCAACGCCACGATCACATCAGCTGGGCAGGCAATGTAATAGCCGCCTGACGCCGCGACATCGCCCATCGAGACGACGACTGGCTTGCCGGAGTCGCGCAGCCGGAATACCTCCCGCCAGATCACCTCCGAGGCCACCGCCGAGCCTCCCGGTGACTCGACCCGAAGCACAACGGCCTCAGCCCGATCATTGTCGTGAGCAGCACGGAGCTGTGCCGACACAGTGTCGCTGCCAGCCTGGCGACCCATCGGACTACGCCGGGTCCGGCCGCTCACGATCGCACCCCGGACGTCAACAACCGCAACGTGCCCGCGGCGATGAGGCGGTGGAGCCAGCTTGCGGCGCGGCCGCCACCGATCGGCGAACAGCAGTTCAGGCTCGCCGCCGGTACGCGCGCGCATTTCCTCATAGACCTGGTCGCGGTAGCCGAGTCGGTCCACCAAGCCGACGTCTCGTGCCTCAGCGGCAGTCCGGGGTCCGGTGTCGATCAGCTCACGTACCCGATCATGATCCATCCCACGGGCATCGGCGATGGCCTGCACCGCATCGTTGAAGACCGATTGGGCGAGCCGCTGCAGCGCCTCCCGGTGTGCCGGGGTGTATTCGGTGTGCACGAGCACGTCGGCGGCATTCTTGTACTCGCGTCGTTGCTCCACCTCTGGCTCAATGTCAAGCCGGTCGAGGGTGCCACGGAGGAAGGTCGTCTCGATGCCGACGCCTAACAGGCCAACTCCTCCGCCGGGCTGGAGCCACAGTTCGCCGAAGGCGGTTGCCAGGACGTACGCGGCCATATCGCGCGCCGACCCTTCGCCAAAGCTCTCGGCCCAGGCCAGCGTCGGCTTGCCGCTCGCCGCGAATGCCTGCACGCCAAGCCGCAGTTCCTGCATCGTTCCCCACGGCCAGACACCGCCGACCTTGGCGATCAGCCCGACAACATGCCGGTCCTCTGCCGCCTCATGCAGGGCACGCAGCGTGGGACGCAGCAGCCGGCGACCGCGGGCCCGCAGTCTGGCAATAGGGTCGTCCGCCTCCGGGGCAACGAGAGGCTCAGTGAGATCGACTTCGAGAAGCAGGTTTGGCCGTTGGCCGGGAAAGGCAACCATGACGTCAACGGTAGGCCTCGCCAGCCGACCATCCCAACCGCGCCCTCGGCACAGATCAAGTGGCGGGTCAGTCCATGATTCGGTCGACCGAGTACGCCGAGGCCTGCAGATCGAACAGCTCGGCGTACTGACCGCCCAGGGCCATCAGCTCATCATGGGTGCCCTGCTCAACGACTCGACCATGATCAAGAACGTAGATCCGGTCGGCGGTTCGTACCGTTGAGAACCTGTGGGAGACGATCAATGCGCTGCGGCCGCGCAGCACCTCGTGTAGCGAGGAGAACAACTCATACTCCGCCCGCGCATCGAGGGCTGCGGTCGGCTCATCGATGATCACCAGTGGTGCATTTCGATAGAACGCGCGCGCAATCGCCACCTTCTGCCACTGGCCGCCGGAGAGCTCGTGCCCGCCGGTGAATCGACGCGACAGCGGCGTCTCGTAACCGGCCGGCAGCGCAGCCAGAAAGGAGTCGGCATCAGCAAGCTTCGCCGCCTCGCGGATCGCAGCATGATCGACTTCGTCGTCCGGTCGAGCCACCGCAATGTTCTCCTCGGCGGAGAGCCCGTACCGGACAAAGTCCTGGAAGATGATCGCTACCCGCTCGCGGAATAGTTCCGGTCGGAAGGTGCGTACGTCCACGCCATCCCACCGGACCGCTCCGCTGCCGGGCTCGTACAAACCAGCGATCACTTTGGCCAGTGTGGTCTTGCCCGAGCCGTTCTCGCCTACCAGGGCGACTACCTCACCCCGGTTGATCTCGACGCTGGCAGCCTGAAGGGCAAGCGCGCTGCGACCGGGATAGGAGAAGCTCACGGCATCGGATCGAATCCGATCGAATTCCGCCGGCGGCCCGATCTCGCGCGATCCGCCTTCGGCAGCCGGGGCTAGCGTGAGGAAGCCGTCCAGGTCATCGATGAACTGCCCGGATTCAAAGATCGCTTGTACGCCGGTGAGACCGGAGTGAATCTGACCGGCCAGCAGCCGGATCGCGACCACGGCGGCACCCGCTTCAGCGATGCTGAGACGGCCCGTGGAAATCAGCCACGCCAGCAAGAAGAGAGTGAGCGCCAAAAGGATGGCTGAGCCGAGGCTGCCGGCCGCCCCAAGCCTCGAGCGATGCCAAAGATGTTGTGCAAGATCACGAAGGTAGTCGGCATACAACGTGTTGAGGCGTTGACCGAACTTGCGTCCGAGACCGAATGCGCGCACTTCCTTGGCCTCATCCCGACCCGTCTGTACCCGCGTCAAGTAGCTCCGCAGTCGCGTCGAGTCCGTCTGCTGAGCCAGAAAATCGGACTCCAGCTGGCTCTGCCGCCGACTCGTGAGCAGCACCGGCACCGCCCCGACCAGGAGCAGCGGCAGCAATGCGGGGTGCACCCATCCGATTGCGATCAATAACCCAGCGCTGGCAGCCGCTCCCCCGGTCGTCGCGACCAGGCCGTGGGTGATCTGGTAGGGACGAGTCAGCGCATTGGCTTGAACGCGCTGCAGGCGATCGTAGAACCTTGCTGATTCGAACTTTCGTAGGTCAACTCGGGTGGCAACTCGCAGTACCCGTTTCCACATGACGGCGACCACCAGTTCGCCGGCGTAGCGCCCGAGCCCCACCTGTACCGAGGCGATGACCGCCGTGACCGCGGTCAAGCCGGCCAGCAGCAGGACTGGCTGCACCAAGCTCCAAGGATCTCTCGTGCCCGAGATCTCCAGCACCGCTGTCAAAGCCAGCTGCACCGCAAAGATCTGCAGCGCAAGGGCAATCGCGTTCAGTAGTTGCAGCCCTATCAGGGCAAGAAATGGCGTGCGCGCAGACTGCCAGACAATGGACAAGCTGCGTGCCATCAGACGGGTGAGCCGGCCTATCGACTTTCGCTGGTCCTGCGCCGGAGTCGCGAGGTCCATCGGGTCGATTTCACTCACGGTTGCATCGTAGGGTTGCTGGAACGCGTGCGTGGGGAGTTAGGCGAAGCGTCCCTGCGCTACGGGCGCGACTTGCGCGACGGCGTATCGGGAAAGGGTGAGGAATGGGCAATGGAGCCGATGCGGGACGCCAACAGGGACCGCAGTCGCCGGAACAAATCCGCAACGTCGTGCTCGTCGGGCCGGCGGGCGTCGGCAAGAGCACGCTGTTTGAACGGCTCATAGCAGCGCGAGTTCCGGGCCGCCACCTGCGGGGTGAGCCGGCCCCGTCACTGTCGCTGGGCGCCGCCTCGATCTCCAGCGGAGATGTGAGCATCAATCTCCTCGACACGCCCGGCAATCCCGACTTTGTGGGTGAAGTGCGTGCCGGGCTGCGGGCGGCCGACGCTGTTCTATTCGTGGTATCGGCCAGTGACGAGATCGACGACGCGACCCGTCTGCTGTGGCGCGAGTGCGAGACAACCCAGATGCCCCGGGCAATCGCAGTAACCAAGCTCGAGCAGTCCAGGGCTGACTTCGATGAGAGCATGGCTCGTTGCCGGCGGGTCTTCGGCGACGTCCAACCGGTCGGCGTACCGCTGATCGAAGAAGGTCATGTGGTCGGCGCGATCAATCTGCTGCGTCGTACGGTCACCGATTACCGCAGCGGCGAACCGACCTTGCGGGAGCCCGAGGAGATCGAAGCGGCGATCATCGAGGAGCACTGGGACCCGCTGATCGAGTCGATCATCGAGGAGTCCGAGGACGAGACGCTGCTCGACCGGCACCTCAGTGGTGAACCGATCGACCTGGACATCGTCTTGCCCGATCTCAAGGCGGCGATCGCCACTGGGCGGTTCTTCCCGATCATTCCCGCACACGCCCCCACCGGGATGGGCATCGAGGGGCTCTTCGAGCTGTTTGAGCATGGATTCCCGTCCCCGGCGTCGTCGCCCGTGCCGGCGGTCTATACGCCGGCCGGCCGGCCATTCGGCGCAGTTACCTGTGACCTTGACGGCCCGCTGGTCGCCGAAGTAGTGCGAACTACCAGCGACCCGTTCGTCGGCCGGCTCTCCTTGGTGCGAGTCTTCTCCGGCACCCTCAGCCCCGACACAGCCCTGCACGTGTGCGGTCACCTGCAGCAGTTCGCAGCCCACCACGTCAACGGCCATGCCGATCATGACAGCGACGACGAACGAGTCGGGCCGCTGTCGGCGCCGCTGGGCGAGGACGCTCGACCGAAGCCGTACGCGATTGCCGGTGATCTTGTGCTGGTGTCCAAGCTGGCCGCTGCCGAGACCACTGACACGTTGTCCAGCAAGGCGCGACCTGCGCTCGTGGAGCCCTGGTTGCTGCCCGAGCCTTTGCTGCCGGTTGCGCTGCACGCCACCTCTCGCACCGACGAGGAGAAGCTGGGCTCTGCGCTGCAACGGCTGGTCGCCGAAGACGTCACGATGCGCCTGGAGCACAATCCTGAGACGCATCAGGTGGTGCTCTGGGCCATGGGGCCGGCGCATGTGGACAAGCTGCTCAACGCCTTGCTGGAGTCCTGGCATATCCAGGTCCAGGTGGAGCCGGTCCGAACCTCTCTCCGCGAAACCTTCATCCGTCCCATCACGGCGCAGGGACGGCTCGTCAAACAATCAGGCGGACATGGCCAGTACGCGGTTTGCATGATGGAGATCGAGCCGCTGGCGCGTGGTGCCGGGTTCGAGTTCACCGAACGTGTGGTCGGCGGCGCGGTGCCCCGACAGTTCATACCGTCGGTGGAGAAGGGCATTCGCAGTCAGCTGCCCAAGGGCGTGCTTGCCGGTTATCCGCTGGTCGATCTGCGGGTGACGCTGGTCGATGGCAAGGCGCATTCGGTCGACTCCTCAGATATGGCGTTCCAAACCGCCGGTGCCATGGCTCTTCGCGACGCGGCGAATGAGTCGACCGTTGCCCTCCTGGAACCGATTGACAAGGTAGAGATCACCGTTGGCGAGGACTCGGTTGGGGCTGTGCTGGCTGATCTGCGCGGCCGGCGCGGTCAGGTCCATGGCACCGAAACGGCCCCTGACCTGCCCGGATATGCCGTCATCCACGCCGAAGTGCCCTCGCATGAGTTGAGCCGCTACCCCATCGATCTGCGCTCGGTTTCCCATGGCACCGGCACCTTCAAGCGCTCGTTTGTGCGCTATGACTACATGCCGGCCGCGCTAGCGCGTGAGGTTATCTCCGCCTGATCGAGAAGTTTCGACAGCTGTCATGAAAGACGTACGGCCTTGGGGGTGATCACATCGACCTCGTCGCCGTTCGCCGCGAACTTCCGGTGCTGGACCGCTACGCCTACTTGAACACCGGCTCCTTCGGTCCGCTCCCGCGCGCGACAGCGGAGGCCATGCAAACGGTCGGGCGCCGCGAGCTGGAGGAGGGCCGATCGAGCCGAGCGTACTTCCAGCGAGTCTTGGACCAGCGCGGGGTGCT
>DATHIJ010000357.1:0-2753 GCA_035489975.1 Propionibacteriaceae bacterium
TACCCGAGTGGGTTCAACCACCGCCACCGAGACCCCAGCCTCCACCCTCAAAGGCTGAGTTCCCTCTGTCTCGATACGCGTTACAACGCAGGCACACCTGGTAGTGCGCTCCTGTCTCTGGGTTCTCGCGAACGTCCCAGCGATGGAGTCGCAAGAGGCACCTGAATGGTTTAGCCATGCCGGCGATTGTCCTCGTTGTCAAAGACCTGGGAAAGGTCAGGGCCCTTGCCGGGTTTGTGGGAATTCGCCAAGGGTTAGCGCTACCTAAGTAGGGTAAAGCGTTCGATAACGCTCCGACGGAAGGAGCGACCATGGTCGGACGCGCCAACTGCGTGATCGCCCTGCGGTCCGAGGGTGTCTCACTCCTGCTCGATGTCTCCGCTGGGCAGCTCCCAGCCATCGCGCATTGGGGCGCGGACCTGGGGACTCTGGAGCTGGCAGACGCTGAAGCGCTGATCCTTTCCAACATTGACCCTGGCGGCCCGAACGTCGTCGACGAGCCGATTCGTCTCGCACTGCTACCGGAGCACTGGACCGGGTGGGTGGGTCGCCCAGGGCTGCGCGGATCTCGAGCCGGACGGGACTGGTCGCCCAAGTTCACTGCGACTGAGGTCCTCCTCGACGGTCAACCAGTGACCGCCAGCGAGGGTCACCCGACCATGATCAACACCGGGCTGGCGTCGGTAGCCGTGGACGCGGTCGACGAGGTGGCCCGGCTGCAGCTGAGCATCACCATTGAGCTGACCACCGGTGGACTCCTCAGGGCACGCGCCGAGGTGATCAACCTCGGCGAGGATCCGTACGCGGTAGACGACTGCGTGATCGCATTCCCAGTCCCCCAAAATGCCCGGGAGATCTTGGACTTCGCTGGCTATTGGGGCAAGGAACGGGTACCGCAACGAGGGCAGCTTGGCGTTGGGGTTCATCTCCGTGAGGGACGGAAGGGCCGGACGGGACCGGAGGCAGCGACCCTCTTGCACCTCGGCGAGCCGGGATTCTCCTTCTCTGAGGGGGAGATCTGGGCAGTGCACACCGCCTGGAGCGGAAACCACACCCACTATGCGGAGCGGCTCTTCACCGGCGCCCAGGTGATCGGTGGCGGGGAACTCCTACTGCCAGGGGAAGTGATCTTGCACTCAAGCCAGGTCTATCGCACTCCGTGGATTTACGGCTCATACGCCCGCGGGCTCGATGGAGTGGCAGGCCGGTTCCACCGCTTCCTCCGGGCCCGAGAGAGCCATCCGTCCACCACGCGCCCTGTGACACTCAATGTGTGGGAGGCGGTCTATTTCGATCATGACCTCGACCACCTCACCGAGCTTGCGGAGCGTGCGGCGGCAATCGGGGTGGAGCGCTACGTGCTGGATGATGGCTGGTTCGGCGCACGGCGTAATGATCATGCCGGGCTCGGCGACTGGACCGTGTCACCAGAGGTGTGGCCGCATGGACTGCATCCCCTGGTGGACAAGGTGATCGGGCTGGGTATGGAGTTCGGTCTCTGGTTCGAGCCTGAGATGGTCAACCTCGACTCGGCAGTGGCGCGCGCGCATCCGGATTGGATCATGGCCACCGGAAACCGGCTGCCTGTCGAGTCCCGTCATCAGCAGGTGATCAACTTGGGCATCCCAGAGTGTTATGCCTACATCCGTCATGCGATCTTTGAGATTCTCGCCGAGTACAAGATCGGCTATATCAAGTGGGATCACAACCGCGACTTGATCGATGCTGGCAGCGCGCCCGACGGGCGGCCGGGGGTGCATGAGCAGACGCTGGCGTTCTACAGGCTCGTTGACGAGATCAAGGCCGCCCATCCTGGGCTGCAGATCGAGACCTGCTCCTCCGGAGGCGCCCGGGTCGATCTTGGTGTACTGGAACGGACCGACCGTATCTGGGTCAGCGACTGCATCGATCCGCTGGAACGGCAGCAGATGAACCGGTGGACCTCCCAGCTATTGCCGCCGGAGCTACTGGGCTCCCACATTGCGTCGACGCGCTCCCACACCACTGGCCGAGTGCACGACCTGTCCTTCCGTGCCGCTACCGCCATCTTCGGGCACCTCGGCATCGAATGGAACCTCACAACAGCGACTTCCGAGGAGCTCGCCGAGCTCGCAGAGTGGGTCAGTTTCTACAAGGCCAACCGGAGACTGCTGATGGGCGGGGATCTGATCCGCCTTGACTTCCCCGACCCCACCCTCTACGCGTACGGCATCATCGCCCCGGATCGCTCCTCGGCGATCTACACCGTCGCCTCGATCGGTCAATCGGAAGTCATGTTGCCTGGCCGGCTGCGATTCCCAGGATTGGATCCGGACCGTCGCTACCGCATCCGCCCGATTCCAGTAGGGCGCCCGCCCTCGGGCCTGGATCCACCGCCGTGGTGGGGGGCGACTACCAGGGAGTTCGAACCATCAGGCGAACGTCGCGCAGACGGCTGGGGTCTACCGCCTGACGGCGGCACTGGATTGGTCATCTCCGGCGCCGCGCTGGCGTCAGTCGGCGTGATGGCCGCCGGCATACATCCCGAGCACGCGGTCCTTTATCGCGCAGAGGCGCTCGACTGATTGCTGGATAGGGCTGTTGCCATGCTCGGGGCGAGCGGTAGCCGCGGGATGACAGTTGCCTGTACGGCGTCGTAGAGGTCGGGCTTGCCTGGCCAGACCGTGTCGATGACGTGGTTGTCGGCGTCGAGCTGGTGATGCCATGACCCGTAGGTCAGATCGAACAAGTAGCTTTCGGCGTACCCCCACCAG
>DATHIJ010000358.1:0-6723 GCA_035489975.1 Propionibacteriaceae bacterium
ACCGCAATCGGCTTCGTCGTGCTCGCCACAGTGGCGATCATGGTGATCACGAACAAGACGTTGAGCCCGCAGTATCTGCTGTGGGTAGGTGGCCCGATGGCGGCGCTACTGGCCTACCGGCCCCAGGCCACGCATGACGAACAGCCTGCGATCAGCCGGGTCGCCGGACAGGTTCTGATCCTGGCGCTGCTGACCCAACTCGTCTATCCCCTGTTTTATGACAGTTACCTTGGTCGCGAGGGGCACGCGATGATCATCATCTCGACCATCGTCACTGCCACTCGTAACGTCGCTCTGGTGGTCTTCACGATCGAGGTCTGTCAGATGGCGTGGCGCATGTTGAGTGCTGGAGTCATGGAGAGAACCACGTTGACAGGCCGGGACTGAGGATCGACAGAAGCTCATGCTGACGAGGTGTGTCGCACACAGCCAGTGATTGTCTGGTCGCAAGGTTGGGTAGCCTAGGTAGCGCCTGCCGGGAGCGTGCCGGGAGCAGGCCGGGTGCAGGCCGAAGGCGGGTGAAACCCGCGCAAGGACGTATCAGGAAGAAGGCGACCCGTGGCCATCGTGCCGGACGAATCATCCACCAGCGCACCCGAAGCCGACTTTGGTGCCAATGACTGGCTGCTGGAGGAGATGTACGAGCGGTACACCACTGATCCCAGCTCGGTAGACGAGACGTGGGTTGAGTATTTCAACTCACACGGCGCGCCGGGTACCGGCGCAGGTGATGGCGCCGCCGCCAAGAAACAAGAGTCAAAGCCTGAAGCTTCAGCGGAGGCCCCAGCGAGCCGTCGCGAACCAACCCCAACGACAGCAGCTCCTGCACCGGCGCCGGCCCAGGCCTCTCCCGCCGCCCAGCCGCCGCCAGCGCCTGCTGCGTCCCGTCCCAGTCCGACAGTCGAGAAGCCTTCGCCAACCAAGGAGATACGCCCGAGCGCCCCCGGAGCGCGCGGCGGCGTTCCTGCTGATCCTCCTACGCCAGTGGAACAGCCAGACGTCGCACTCGAGGAGCCAACCAAGACCACCCTGCGTGGGACTCAGGCACGTACTGCCAAGAATATGGACGTCTCCTTGACAGTGCCTACCGCTACCAGCGTTCGATCGCTGCCGGTCAAGCTGCTCATCGATCAGCGCGTGGTGATCAACAACCACCTGCGCCGGGCGCGGGGCGGCAAGATCTCCTACACCCACCTCATCGGTTTCGCCATGGTGCAGGCTCTGAGGACGGTGCCTGCCATGAACAACGGCTATGCCGTTGTAGACGGCAAGCCGACTCTGGTCGTACCTGCCAATGTCAATCTCGGCCTAGCCATCGACCTGCCCAAGGAGGATGGCACCCGTCAACTGCTGGTGCCGAGCATCAAGAGGTGTGAGTCGCTGGACTTCGCCCAGTTCTGGTCCGCCTATGAGCAGGTGGTGAAAAAGGCGCGTGCCGGGAAGCTGACGCTGGAGGATTTTGCTGGCACCACGATTACGCTGACCAATCCAGGAACCATAGGAACCAACCACTCGGTTCCCCGCTTGATGCAGGGCCAAGGCGCGATCATCGGCGTGGGTTCCATGGAGTACCCCCCAGAGTTTCAGGGGTCGGATCCCGATCGACTCAGCGACATGAGCGTGTCCAAGATCATGACTCTGACCTCGACGTATGACCATCGCGTCATCCAGGGGGCGCAGTCTGGCGAATACCTGGCCCGGCTGCACGCCTTGCTGCTTGGCGAGGATGGCTTCTACGACGACATCTTCGGCGCACTGCGCATCCCCTATGAGCCGATCCGCTGGGCACAGGATGTCAGCAGCTTCCACGAGGACCAGATCCCCAAGCAGGCCCGCATCATGGAAATGATCAATGCCTATCGGGTGCGCGGCCACCTGATGGCGGACACGGATCCTTTGGAGTACCGGCAGCGGCGCCATCATGATCTTGACGTACAGTCGCACGGCCTGACGCTTTGGGACTTGGACCGCGAGTTTGCGACTGGATCCTTCGCAGGCGGCCAGGGCCGGATGAAGATGCGGAAGATCTTGGGCATCCTGCGCGACTCTTACTGCCGGACCACCGGCATCGAGTACATGCACATCCAGGAGCCGGCACAGCGCAGATGGATCCAGGATCGGGTAGAGCGGCCACACGAGTCGCTCCCCCGCGAGGAGCACCTGCGGATCCTCGACAGGCTCAATGAGGCCGAGATCTTCGAGACCTTTCTACAGACCAAGTTCGTCGGGCAGAAGCGGTTCTCCCTGGAAGGCGGCGAGTCGACCATCGTCTTATTGGACGAGGTATGCGAGCAGGCTGCCGAGGCCAGCCTCGAGGAAGTCTGCATCGGCATGCCGCACCGCGGCCGGCTCAACGTGCTGTCCAATATTGTCGGCAAGTCGTACGAGCAGATCTTCCGCGAATTCGAGGGCAATCTCGACCCGCGCACCGTCCAGGGCTCCGGCGACGTCAAGTACCACCTGGGCTCGGAGGGCAAGTTCACCGCGCTCAGCGGCGCAACAATCAAGACCTCGGTAGCGGCCAACCCGAGCCATCTCGAGGCAGTCAACCCGGTGCTGGAAGGCATCGCCCGAGCCAAGCAGGACATCCTCGACCGCGGAGCAGAGTTCCCGGTGCTGCCGGTGCTATTGCACGGCGACGCAGCGTTCGCGGGTCAGGGTGTCGTCGCTGAAACCCTCAACCTCAGCCAGCTGCGTGGCTACCGGACGGGCGGCACGATCCACATCGTCGTGAACAATCAGGTCGGCTTCACCACATCCCCGACCGAGTTGCGGTCTTCGATGTACTGCACCGATGTGGCCAGGATGATCCAGGCCCCGATCTTCCATGTGAACGGTGATGACCCCGAGGCGTGCATCCGCGTGGCGCGGCTGGCATTCGCCTTCCGCAAAGAGTTCAACAAAGACGTCGTCATCGACCTCATCTGCTATCGGCGTCGCGGTCACAACGAGGGCGACGACCCGAGCTTCACCCAACCTCGGATGTATGACCTGATCGAGAAGAAGCGGTCGGTCCGCAAGCTCTACACCGAGGCTCTCATCGGCCGCGGTGACATCACCGTCGAGGACGCTGAAGCGGTCATGACCCGCTTCCAGCAACGCCTGGAGACCGTCTTCAATGAGGTACGAGGCGCGGGTAAGCCACCTAGCGACATGGATTACAGCCGAGTGCCGGAGTACCCCAAGAAGTCTGCTGCCAAGCACGGCACTGCAATCAGCATGGAGACACTGAAGAAGATCGCGGACGCGCACACCACCTTCCCAAGCCGATTCAGCGTCCATCCGAAGGTGATGCCTCAGCTACAGCGTCGGGCTGCGGCGATCACCCAGGGACCTATCGACTGGGCCACTGCGGAAATCTTGGCTCTTGGCTCGTTGCTCATGGAAGGACGCACAGTTCGGCTCACTGGACAAGACACCCGTCGCGGGACCTTCGTGCAGCGCTTTGCTGCGATCGTGGACCGCAAGACCGGCGAATCCTGGGTGCCCCTCAAGCAGCTGGACGAGACCCAGGGGAAGTTCCATGTCTTCGATTCGCTGCTCAGCGAGTACGCGGCAATGGGCTTCGAGTACTGCTACTCGGTGGCAAGCCCTGAGGCCTTGGTCCTCTGGGAGGCTCAGTTCGGCGACTTCGGCAACGGCGCGCAGACCATCATCGATGAGTTCATCACCTCCGGTCAGGCGAAGTGGACTCAGCAGTCTGGGGTCGTACTGCTCCTGCCGCACGGATATGAGGGTCAGGGTCCAGACCATTCGTCAGCCCGCCTGGAACGCTTCCTCCAACTGGCCGCCGAGGACGCACTTACGGTTGCCCAGCCCTCGAGTCCCGCAAATTACTTCCACATGCTCCGGCAGCAGGCGTTGGGCGAGCTGCATCGGCCGCTGATCGTCATGACGCCGAAGTCGATGCTGCGTAACAAGCTCGCGGTCTCTGACCCCTCAGACTTCACTCAAGGGTCCTGGAAGCCGGTGATCGGCGATCCGACGATCGAAGACCCGGGCCAGGTGAACTCGGTGCTGCTCTGCTCGGGAAAGATCCGTTGGGACCTGCTGACTGCGCGCAATAAGGCCGGCAAGGACGGCCAGGTCGCGATCGTCGCTGTGGAACGGCTATACCCGCTCGCTGCGAAGGACATCGTCAAGCAGCTCAGGCGTTTCGACCGCGTCAAGGAAGTGCGCTGGGTGCAAGACGAGCCGGGCAACCAAGGTGCGTGGCCGTTCATGGCACTCAACCTGCCGCAGGGGCTCGCCGAACTCGAGCCCAGCCGAAATTGGCGGCTGATCAAGGTGGCCCGACCGGCATCGTCGGCGCCGTCAGTCGGGTCGACGACGGTTCACCTGCAGCAGCAGCGTGCCCTGATGGAGGCCGCCTTCGCTTAGGGCCGAAGGAACCTACCCCGCCTCTGGAGAGCCCACTTCACCACGATCGCGTTGTGCGAAGAGCGACGACGACACCAGCATCCCCGCGCCCTGCGCGAGCCGAGCCTAGGAATACACGTGTACTTCACTGATCGGGGTATCGAGGAGCTCCAGGCACGCCGGGGGCAAGATGAGGTCACGCTCGCTTGGCTAGCTGATCAACTGCGGACCTTCGTCGACATCAATCCTGAGTTTGAGACCCCCGTTGAGCGTCTCGCGACTTGGCTGGCCCGCCTCGACGAAGAAGATGAGTAGCGGCTCGCGCTGCTGAGCTTGCTCGAAAGTGGTCAGGGACAACACGAAAACCGGCGAGGACGATGTTGCCTCTGACCGGTTTCGGCAAAAGGATGGCGGGCCAATTAGTGACGGACCATCCGAATGATCGTGGCGCCGAAGTCTTCCTCTAGCTTCTCTACGCCATCGGGGCGGTAGCCGTTACGTACGTAGAAGGAACGGGCTCGTAGGTTGTCGCGAAGCACCCAAAGAAACGCTGCCCGATCGCCAACGGATCGGTCGTGGAGGCGCTGGGCGATGCCGCTGCCCCAATACACCTGACGCACGTTGATCGCGTACAGCTGGAAATCGATGTCGATGTCGGGCTCCGTGACAAAATCTGCAACCGCAAAGCCAACAACCCCACCCGCATCCGCAGCGACCATGATCGGTCTCCCTTCGCCGATCCAGCGTCGCCAGAGTTCGACACGTTCGGCAACGGGGGCTGTCAGCCGGGCGAGCCGCTCGGGATCGATGATGTCGCCGTACGCCTCACGCCAGCACGCCACCTGGCATGCGGCGCCGGACTCGGCATCACCCGGCTGCACCGCCCTGACGACGACCTGGCCCGTCATGGCTCGAAGATGATCTTGCCGAAATGATCACCTGCGATCATTGCGGCGAAACCGGCGATGGCATCGGCGAGGGGCAGGATGCGGTCGATGTGCGGCCGTACGCCAGTAGCCACCAACATCTGGGCCAGAGAGGTCAGTTCGTGCCGGGTGCCCATCACCGAACCGATCACCCGAAGCGGCTTGAAAAAGATCTTGGTCAGCTCGGCCTTCGGTGGATTGTCGCCGGAAGTCGCTCCGCATATCACCAGCGTCCCGCCCGGCTTCAACACATTGATCGAATGTGACCAGGTGGCGGCGCCGACGCCGTCCATAACCGCATCAACCCGCTCCGGGAGCCGGGCGCCGGCCGGAAAGGCCTGGTGCGCTCCCAGACCGACGGCTCGAGCACCACGGGCTTCGTCACGCGAGGTGACCCAGACCCGCATCCCCGCCTGCCTGGCGAGCGCTATCAACGCGGTGGCAACTCCCCCACCAGCGCCCTGGATCAGCACTGTGTCACCCGGCTTCGCTCCCGATTGCCTGAAGAGCATCCGGTACGCCGTCAGCCAGGCCGTCGGCAGGCAGGCCGCCTCGGCGAAGTCCAGCTCAGGCGGCTTGTCCACCAGATTGGCCGGCGGCACCCATACCTGCGTCGCAAAAGTGCCCGGATAACGCTCGGAGAGCAACGACCGCTGCGGGTCGTAGGTGGCGTCCGTGCCAACGAAATCGGGAGAGTTGATCACGGCGTGGACGATGACCTCCCGGCCGTCGTCTGTCGTACCCGCCGCATCGCAGCCAAGAATCATAGGAAGCCGGTCCGCGCCAAGGCCGACCCCGCGAAGTGACCAGACGTCGTGATGATTCAAGGCAGCGGCCTTTACGTGCACACGTGCCCAGCCCGCGGGCGCGCTCGGTGGCTCGATCGCACCTACTACCAGGGCATCCAGGGGCGCTTCGGCATCAGCCCGGACGGCGAAGGCCGCCAACATGCCTTAACCCTATTGGGGCAGAGGGATCAGCCGATGTGATCAACACCTTCCGGCCGATACAGTGCGTGGAGTGAGCAATGACGCCGCACTCGCCCGGGCGTTCCACGCTCGGACTGACCGGCCGCCAGTTGGAGTCTGGGCTGCCCCGGGTCGGGTCAACCTGATCGGTGAACACACCGACTACAACGATGGCTACGTCATGCCATTCGCTCTGGCGCAGCGGATATTAATAGCCGCCGCGCCGCGTCGCGATGGCATCTGGAGTGCCACCTCGCTCAACAACTATTCGACTGAAGTCTTTCGCGCCGCCGACCTGCAACCAGGAATGGCAGGTTGGCAGGCGTACGTGGCCGGTGTGGTGTGGGTGCTGCGGGAGGACGGGCATCGGATTGGCGGAGCCGACCTGGTGCTTTCCTCCAATGTGCCGGTGGGTGCCGGACTGTCTTCATCGGCCGCACTGGAGTGTGCCGTACTTGCTGCGCTCGCAG
>DATHIJ010000359.1:0-5300 GCA_035489975.1 Propionibacteriaceae bacterium
CTGGTGGTACGCCTCCTCGACCGAAAGCACACCACCTTGCGCAACTCTTGACGCCAGACGGTCCATAGTCGACTCCGCCGAGTGCGAATGGGTCGTGCTCAAGGTGCCGGTGCCGGCCTGCATGGCCTCGAACATCGCTGCCGCTTCCCCACCGCGAACTTCACCGACGACCAGCCGCGAGAGGTTCTGCCGCAGGGCTTCTGGCACTAAGTCTGAGATCGTGAAGTCGCCGACGCGGCTGCCACCAGATGTCTCACCGTGGCCGACGCGCGCCTGGAGCGCGAGGATGTTTTCCCGACCGGGCTGCAGATGGGTCATCAGCTCGTAATCAGTCTCCAGCGTGCCAAAGCGCTCATTGAGCGGGATGGCTTTGATCAAGGCGCGCAGCAAGGTCGTCTTACCAGCACCTTGATCACCAGAGATCACCATCGACTTCCGCGCCAAGATCGCAGCATCCAAGAACTGCGCCACCTGGTACGGCATCAGCCCACCCTGGGCAAGATCTGCCAAGGACACGTCGGTGAGGGTGTGTTGGCGGATCACGATGCTAGGCCGATGCGACAGGCCGAAAGCCAGAGCATGCAGGCGAAAACGCTCGCCGAGAGCCAGCGTCATCGTGGGATGGGTGTCGTCGAATGGCCGCGAGGGTTCGCTGTTCTGACCCAGAAAGCGGATCGCTTCAACTAGTTCGGCATCGCTGTCGGCGACCGGCGGCATCCGCTTCCGGTGGCCGTCCCCGTACTGGACGACCACCGAGTCCCAGCCGTGAATCTCGATATTCTCCACGTCAGGCATGTCGAGCAAGGGTTGCAGCCTGCCGTAGCCGAACACCGCATTCTCGACTGCAGTGACGTACGCCTCCTCTTGGGTCGGCGACCAGAGTTCGGCGCCGCTTCGGTGCAAGGAACGAACATGATCAGCGACTACGCGGCGAATGATGGCGCGCCCAAGCAAGAGCCGATCATCAGTCCCGAGCGGAGGACCGTGCCGCCCGACGTGCTCCTGGATCTCGTCGGTGATCATCTCCGAGGCGCGCCGACGAAGCTCGACAACTTGAGCCCAGTCAAGATCACTTGCTGGCCATTGGGTGCGACTGGACCTGAGCTCATGTGAACTGTAGATCCCGAACGGGTGCCCGCGAGGCACGATGTCGGCTGCTGGCTCGGAGTGAGGTACCGCCAACTCAGCCTCGTACTCAGCAAGCATGGGGATCTCTGCTAGTTGGCCGGGCAGCTCGATCGGGCTCTGCTCCTTCATGATCAGCCACCAACCAGATCAGCTGAGCGCTGCAAGGTGCTCGACAGTTGGGATGATGCATCGCCAATGCTGCGGATCAGCGGCGAGGAGTCGAACCGTCGAGAGCGCGGACGACCGTCGGAGAGATGGGCGGCGGCCTTCGGGTCGTGCGCGACGCTGGCAAGCACTGGCACGTCCAAGGCTTTGGCGATCTCGCCTCGTCCGTAGGGCTGTCCCTCTCCGACGACGATCAGACCAATGTGACCCCGATCGGTCGAGGTGAGTCGTGGGTGATCCCGGAGGCTTGGAAGGTTCACCCGAGCGCTCATGATCGATCGGAGAGTCGAGGTAACGACCACGAGCGTCACTGCACTGCGCTCGAGCAGTGCGGTGGGCAGTCCCTGCGGCACGAGGCGACCGCAGTCGATGATCACATCAATGTCCACCTCGCCCAACCGGTCAAAAGCCTCCGCCAGGTCTTCCCACACCCCGCCGAAATGAGCCGCGCTGCCCGGTTTTGTGAATCCGGGCAAGAAGAGTCGGCGACTCTCGCCCTCAGCCGACAGTGGCAGCGTCTGGTCCAAAATCGCCTCCCGAAGCGGACGACGATCACGGTGTGCCTCGGCGACCCGTAGCAGGCCTCTGCCACCTGCCGAACGACCGCCAAGGTAGCCCGCCAAGACGGCTTGGTGCGCTCCGGGATCGCAGTCTGCGAGCAAGATCGGCCGCGGCCAGGCGAGGGCCATCCCGACCGCCAAGGTCGTGACGCCAGGTGATCCACTCGTCGAGGTCAGCAGAACTATCCCCATCTTTTGATCACCTGCCTGCATCCCGCACCAGGGCGATTCGATCTTGGGCGGCCAAAGTGGCGATAGTTGGTGCAACGCCAGCTTCGACGTCAACATTGACCAGGATCGAGGTGCCGTCGGCCGCGGGCGTCTGGTCGATCACCCTGCCGACGAAAATGCTGCCCGCGAGCTTGTCTGCTCTCGAACCGTCGGCCGGCAAGGCGATCAGGCGCACCCGTGAGGACGGCAGCAGGACATTTCCGGGCGCCCGGCCTGGTTCCAGCTTCAGCCCGACGATCGCGCGTCCTTCAGCCGGTCTGGCGTCTTCAACAACCGCAGTCCAGAGGATGGCCGATCCTTCGATGAGGTCGAAAGCGGCACGCTTGCCTACAAGATCGGCAAGGCTCGTAGCAGGAATCGCTTGTGGCAGCGAGCCGTCGCGCAGCGTGATCGTTGTCAGATCACCCTGTTCGATCGTCTCGCCCCGGTAGACGGTGTGAGCAGCCGCAACGACAGCAGTCTCGCTCGCGACCCGCGCGTAGATCATGTACGACAGCAGGCCGCCAAGGCAGAGCGCAACGACGCCGAGTGCGATCCACTTGGGGTTTCGCCGCCCCGGCATTCGAGGCGGCTGCGGTGTCGCAGCTAATCCTGCTCCGGACGTTACCTGCTGCTTTCGCACTTTTCGGGACGATCGCGTAGTGCGTGGCTCGGTGTCGATGGTCATGGTTTAGTCCTTGAACGTCGGCGGAATCGCATAGTCATCGGGAGGCTCCTGTCGGGACGATATTGACCCGGGCTTCACCCCGCCCGCTGATCGAGCCGATGCCGATGGCTGACAGCAAGATCGTTGGCTCCTGGGCGCTGGTCGCCACCATGACGACTCCGTTGTGGATAGAGACCGTGCCGTCGATGCCTGGCTGGCCAGCAAGGTAGGTCTTTGCCGCAAGCACTGCGGCACTTGCTGGATCGGCACCGCCCAGTTGTTGGGTCGCAGCCGCGTTGCCGGCAGCACGGCCTGCACCAGCAGCGGCGGATTCGGCGCGACTGGTCGCCGCGACCTTCTGTCCGCCATCGATCACCAGCCCGGTGGTGGTGATCAAAGCGCTCATGATCACTAGGACGAAGAGGCTGATCGACTGGCCGAGTTCGTTGCGATGTCGAGCGGTCAACGGCAGGCTGATCAACTTTCTCACCGTGATCACCGGCTGCGGTAGGTGTCGAGGGCTGCCGAGCCGCGACCAGTGAGCTGGAGCGAGCCGGGCCAGCCAGGAAGGAAGACATCTGAGAAGTCGACTGTGCACAAGATCGTCGAAGTGACGGTCGACGGCGTACCGACGGGAACGGAGAAGGCCGCTGTACTGACTGAGACCGAGGTCGAGCTGCAGCGGAGTCCGGCAGTGGCGAGCGATTGTGATCCGGCTTCTCGTCCGGCGGCGATGGCAGCGGTCGGCGAGCGAGCCAAAGATGCAGCACGGGCGGCGGTCTGCGCGGCTTCGATGACGGTGGTACGCGCGAACCAGAGACGCCCGCCGGCGACCAGCAGCCCAAGAACAAGCAGTAGCGCTGGTACGAGCAAGGTCAGCTCAACGGCAGCAGCTCCACGCTGGTCCGCTGCTAAGTTGCGGTGCCACGTGATGATCACGGCGGAGTGACCCGCTCTAGTGGCGCAGCTGCGGTCTCGTTGATCCGACCGACGTCGATGTCGAAGATCATCGGTGGGTGCGCCGAGACGTCGGCAGTCACGGTGGACCCGGTCCGCTGTACGCGTACGGAGATGTTCCTCAAACCTCCCGAGCCGGCGATCCTCGCACCCAACTGCTCGGCGTCGGCCACGCTGCCGTAGCTGCCTCGAGCAGCGTCGACTGCTGCGGTCGCTGCTCGTTGCGCGACATTGCGGCCATGCAGGAAGATGCCGGCCTGAATGATTCCCAGGGTGACGAGCATCAGGAGAGGCCAGAGGACCGCCCACTGCACGCTTTCGCTGAGCCCGCGCTCATCGCGGGCCAGAATCTGCACAGTTTCAGAGCTTGGGGAGCTTGGCGCGCACGTAAACCGTGATCAAGGTGATCACGATCCCGGCCACAGTGACGGCTCCGGCGAGCAAGATCGCGTTCTCCGCCGACTGGCTGAGGCCGCGCTCATTGCGTGACTGAGGATCTTTGAGCAGGGCGAGCAGTCCTACCATGACGGCGGCGTAGTGCTGAACCTTCATGGATTTCCTTTCAGGGGGCAGACTTCATGATCATGAAGCCCTAGGGGGATGGTGCGACCGCGAGGGCATCTGCTCGCGGCGGGTCTGGAATGATCATCGAACGAGTACCTGGAGCTCTCCGACCGGGAGTTCAGCTGTATCAACGACGGGGACGTTGATCACTCCCGACTGACCGTTACTGGTCCAGGTGACAGCCCAGTTGGCGATGGCTGCCACTGTGTAGGTTTTATCCGGCAATGAGGGCTCGGCGTAGGTGTAGCCGCAACTTGGAGATTCGATGCCGGGCTGCACGGCGGCTGTCCAAGGGTGGCCCGATCCGGCGCATGTGACGGTGTGGCCGTCGCCCATCCGGAATGTCAAGCTGCTGACTTCAGCATCCAGCGATACCAAGAGACCGGCGACCGAGTCGGAAATCGGGCCAACATGAGTCGGGCCATCTGCCCAAAGCCAGATCGGGTAGCCAACTGCGGCCATCTTCCATGGGTTGATGTCCGGCGACGGACCGATGCCTGGTGGGATTTTCGGAAGTTGCAGGCGAGCGACGGCGATTGCAGCTGCCTGACCGGCGGTCGGCTGGTTTCCAGGGCCAGAGAAGTTGGTGTTGCTAAATTGCGGGGGGTTCGGTGGAGTAGGCGCGCTACCGCAGCCTGCGTTACTCACACTTGGATCGAAGATCAGGACGCAGCGGTTGTAGTTAGCTAGCTGGCGGTTGTATTCAGCCAAGTCGACCGATAGTTTCTTGCCCGCCTCAAGAACTCTTTCGTCAAAGTCCGAGTTGACATGATCTTGCGTGGATAGATTGGCCGGCCTCCGCCTGCCGCCAGAGTTGGCCTGGTCATGGCCTGAAGCTTTGCCAATGACGAAGCACAAGGCGCCTATGCAACCCTTGTTGGTCCTTGTGCCAGTGTCTGCTGAGGCGGCAGCGGAAAAGAAAGAAACTCCGCTGGCCACAACAACCGCGATTGCAATCGAGAACTTTAGGCAGCGCACGGTTGCCCCTCGAATGACTTGACGACAGTCGTAGAAACATTAGCGACCTTCCAACGGCCGCCGTTAGCTTT
>DATHIJ010000360.1:0-4942 GCA_035489975.1 Propionibacteriaceae bacterium
GGATGACCGCGAGTACCAGCAAGAGCAGGAACTCGGGGCCATTGATGTCCAGCAGCAGGGGTACCATGCTCAGCCCTCCTTGCCGCCCAGCGTGACACTGACCTGGCCCCGTGACGATCCGCGAACGTAGTCCAAGACCACAACATCGCCAGGTCGCCGGGTTCGGATGGTCACGATCAACTCCTCCATGCCTCCATCGACCGGTTCGCCGTCGATCCCGGTGATCACATCGCGGGTCTTCAGTCCCGCCTTGGCGGCAGGACCTTGAGCGTCGATCTCGGTCAGTTCGACACCCGAGGAGGCGTCTTGCACGTTGGCCCCGATCACCGGATAAGTCGCCTTACCGTTCTTGATCAACAAGTCGGCGATCGTGGCGGCCTGGTTGATCGGAATCGCGAACCCGAGCCCGATATTGCGGCTTGCCGCAAACGTCAGAATTGCTGAGTTGACCCCGATCGCCCGCCCGCCCGCATCCACCAGAGGGCCGCCGGAGTTGCCCGGGTTGATGGGGGCGTCGGTCTGGATGGCATTGATGTACGCAGTCGGGGAGTCGGCGTCGGCACCCTCAGAAACCATGACTGGCCGGTTCCGAGCTGAGATGATCCCCTGCGTGACGGTCCCGGGCAGCCCGAGCGGTGAACCGACGGCGATCACCGGCTCACCGACCTGGACCTGGTCGGAGTCACCGAGCTCGATGGGGGTCAATGACGTCGCCCCGCTCACTTTGATCACCGCAAGGTCGTAGGAGGGGCTGCGCCCCACCATCACGGCGCCGTACCTGCGGCCATCGGGAAAGCTGACACGCATTCTCGACCCGTTGGCTGCCTCGGCAACCACGTGATTGTTGGTGACAATGCGGCCCTCTTGGTCGATCACGAACCCAGACCCGGTTCCCCGACCGACCTGGATCATCACTGTTGCAGGCAGCACCCGTTTTGCGACCTCAACAGTGTTGGCACTCCCCGGCGGCGGTGGAACCGGGGTACGCGTCACGCCAGGACTCGTCGGCGCTGATGGATTGGCTGTGGTAGCCGACGAATCGGTACGCCGGGCGAGAGTTGCGCCGCCATATCCGGCGGCGCCGCCGATCACGAGTGCAGTAAGGGCGGCCACTGCAACGACCGAGGCCGAACGTGGACGACGGCGACGGGCTTGCCCAACGGGGAGGAGCGCTGTCGGCGCTGAAGATGTGACCCCAGATGGCGGAGCTTCGACCGCTGCGGGTTGGCCAAGTGGCGGCGACCATGTGGCGTCTTGCGGTGCGAATCCGGAACCAGGTTGTGCAAAACCGTGGGCGCCGGGCTGCTGAGGTGGCTCGCCAAAAGGACCGAAGTACCGCGAATCGGACGGTTCGCCTACGGCGTGACCCGTCCGACGGTCCTCATCCACCACGCGCTAACCCTTCACATCGGCCAGAATCCTCGCCCACCCGGCTTTGATGCGGTCAAGCGTAGTCTGCGTCATGGCGCGTTCATGGGGCAGCGACTCGACGGCTTCCGCGAGCAAGACGGGACTGCCGTCGGTTACAACGGTGAGGACCGTCTCAGATGACTGCCAGGTTGCCACGCTCGAGGCACCACGATGCACGTGGGCTCCGAGCCCAGCGTCCCACTGAGAGCCTTCCGGCGCAGTGCTGAGCTGGCCCCGCTGCTGGAAGACGCTCACCGTATTGAGCCCGTCGCTGTAGACCATATGCACTATGTCCGGATTGTTGGCACGGTCGCTACGGATCTTGAGCAACGACAGACCCGCGAGCTCCCGTACACAGGACCATCCCGAGGCCTTCAATTCGGCGGCCGATGAGAGGGTGAGGGAGGTGCTGGTCCGGGGGACTGCCAACTTCGGCGGCAGGTGTTCGAGGATGCTCCCCCCGTGGCTGACCGAAACTGAAGTGAATCCGAACGACAGGTCAACCAATCCACTCGTGTCGTAGGTCTCTTGCCAGAGCACAATGCCAGTGGCGTCATCGATCCACCAGCGAGCCGCCCCGGAGGAACTACCCTCCCGCGTTGCAGTCACCACGGAGGCGCTGCGGCCGGCAACATACGCGCCACCTGTCCCGCTGAGGTCGAAGTTGCGCTCGAGCAGGTCCAGTAGCTCGTCGTCGACCACTCGGGACGAGATAAACGCAGGCGTGAATCCTCTGTGCAGCTGTTGGCCCATCTGGCTGTTGACCCGGACCTGAGTGCCCTGACGTGCGCGCGCATCCACATCAACTTGCGCAACGATAGCCCTACCGTCCCGGTACGCCAGAAACGATTGGCGGCCCGAGTAGCTGACCGAACCCCCGGCATCAGCGGCTTTCTGCATCACGGCTTGCGCCTCCGTCGGGGTCAACGTCGGCCCCGCGCCGACTGCGGGACCGGCCAGCCGGGGTGCAATGCTGGCGGAGAGCGCGCCTGAGTCAGCCAACATGACCGCGTTGAGTGCGTCGCTGGCTAACGGGAACTGTCCGAGGCTTGACGTAAAGGCAGCATGGGCCTCAATGGTTGGATCATCGATTGCGGCTAGCCGCGGCGCCGCGGCGTACCCGATCAGCCCGATCGCGGTCACAGTTGCTCCGAAGGCCACGGCGGCGGCGGCGACTCGCAACTTCACAGTTCGGCGATGGCTCGGCAACCCCCCGGTTCGGGAGGGATGGGATGGCTGGATTCGGCGGAACGGCCTGGTCCACAAGGGTGCAACCGATTCCGGGCCTGCGATGGACACCAGACGGGAGGAAAGGTCGCTGAGTGCGGGGCTCGGTTCATTCTTGGACTGCTTGAGAAGCGTACGTACGGCGCGCAGATCTTCGACATCCTGCCGGCAGTGAGCGCACTCAACGAGGTGGTTCAGCAAGCGTTCTCTGTCGGGGTTGCTCAGCGCCCCGTCGACGAACGCTGATCGCAATTCGGCCAGATCAGCGCAGGCCGCTTTCCTCACGCCGACCTCGCAGGCTCCAGACTTCGCAGTTTGGAGCTGACACTGTCGGAAGTGTCGCCCGCCTCTACCTCGACACCGAGGTATCGCAACCGTTCTCCGGTCGGTCGGCGGTGCGCAAGGGCGGTCCGCAGTTGCGCCCGGCCGCGGTGAATTCGGCTTCGCACGGTTCCGATCTTGATGTCAAGGACGTCGCTGATCTCCTCGTAGCTGAGGCCCTCGATGTCACACAGCACAACGGCGGCGCGGAACTCTGGCGACAGGGCCGAGAGCGCAGCCGCCACATCGTGATCAAGGTCGGCGTCAGCCAGCTGATCGGATGGATTCGGCCAGGCACTCGGCAGGCGCTCAGCCGAGCCTTCAGCCAGACCGTCGAAGCGGATCTTCTGACGGCGCCGCGCGCCATCGAGGAATAGGTTGGTCGTGATGCGGTGAAGCCAGCCCTCGAACGTCCCCGGCTGGAACCGGTGGAGCGAGCGGAACACACGGACAAAGACGTCCTGGGTGAGGTCCTCGGCGTCGTGCGGATTGCCAGTCAGCCGATAAGCCAGCCGGTAGACACGAGCGCCGTGGTCGCGTACCAGCTCTTCCCAGGTCGGCGGTGTCCAAGACCCTTCAGATTCGGCCGGCGTGCTCGCGGGTGCCGGCGGCTGCCAATCCTGAGGATCAGGAGCGGGCCACTGCGCCATCGGTTCGACCTTCCTACGGTGTCCGGCACGAGCAAGCAGGTTCAGCCTGAACGCCTTATTGTTGCTTGTCATCCTGGCAATGCCCTGAGCGAACCCTGGCAATTGGCTGTGCACGATTGTGTCCTCGCTCACACTTGACCAACGGTGCGAAGTGCGGACACGTTCCGAGTTGGTTGTCTCCGCGGGTACATCCCGAAGCCGCTGTCGACAGCCCCGGGGATGTCAGTCAGTTGAGACTGCCTCGCCGGTCGGTAGGCCTGCCGCAGCTAAAGCAGATCGCAAGCCCTCGACCTCGGCGGGCGTGGCCTCGATCAATGGAGACCTCAGCCCTCCGGCGTCACGGCCGAGCAGCTTGAGGCCTGCCTTGACCAGAATGCACCCTTGGGTCGCGAAGATTCCCGTGTAAATCGGCAACAGCTGTTGATGGAGACGAAGCGCAGTCTTGACGTCACCGGCCAGGTAGGCCTCAATCAGCTGCTTGGTCCCGACACCGCTGAAGTGAGTTGAGGTTCCCACCACCCCGACGGCGCCGACCGACAAGAGCGGCAGCGTCATCGCGTCGTCACCGGAGTAGTAGGCGAGCTCGCTCTCCGCAATAACCCTCGCCGAGGCCGCAAGATCACCCTTTGCATCCTTGACAGCGACGATGCCCGGATGTTCGGCCAGTCGCAGCATGCTGTCGGTGGCAACGGCCACACCGGCACGACCCGGAATGTCGTACACCATCACTGGCACGTCGGTGGAGTCCGCGATGCGCCGGAAGTGCTCAACAATGCCCGCCTGCGGTGGCTTGGAGTAGTACGGAGTGACCACGAGAAGGCCGTTTGCGCCGAGTTTGGCGGCCGTTGCCGCCAGTTCCAGGGTGTGCTCGGTGTCGAAGGTGCCAACGCCGGCGAGGATCCTCGCGCGGTCGCCCACCGCCTCGAGCACCACGCGCAGCAGCTCCGCCTTCTCCGCGTCTGAGGTCGTTGGCGACTCTCCGGTGGTCCCACTGATCACCAGCCCGTCGTTGCCGATCTCGTCGACCAGATAGCTCGCGAGCCGCGCCGCTGCATCCAGGTCCAAAGATCCGTCCACCGCGAACGGAGTCACCATCGCCGTCAGCAGCCGGCCGAAAGGTGGGGTCGACATGCCCGTCATCCTAGTGTCCTAAAGCACCTTGATCACGACCAAGGGATCGCCGTCGCTGACCACATCGCCTGCGGAGACCACGATCTCCGAGACCGACCCTGCCACATCAGCGAGCACCGGGATCTCCATCTTCATCGACTCCAAGATCACCACTGCGTCGTCTGCGGCCACCTGTTGGCCCACCTCGACCTCGACCTTCAAGA
>DATHIJ010000361.1:0-2810 GCA_035489975.1 Propionibacteriaceae bacterium
GTGAGCACCGACATTACGACCGCCCTCGCCTTGGAGGGAGGGCCTGTCACTACTTGCACCAACCCGGCTCGAGGGCCCAGATACCGGGAAGGGCTCTCGTGCCTGGCCAGGCCGTGCCGGAGCGGACCGCGGACTGCCATGCTGGTGGCGTGAACCACTCCATGGCCGGTGAAGCACCAGTGCGCCAGGCGATCGACGCGGTGATTGACGCGCACTAGAGCACGGCCGGGTGGTTGGCACTGTTGTACTCGTCAGGGACCATGGGAGACCCGTGTATGCCCGTGCCGCCGGCCACGCGGACCGCGAGGCCGGCATCCCCATGGCGCTCGACGCCGTCTTTCGGTGGGCCTCGCTAACGAAGCCGCTGGTGGCGGCTACGGCGCTGGCATTGATGGAGCGCGGCCGCCTCGAGCTGGATGATGAGGTCACCCGGTTCCTTCCCGACTTCGTTCCCCGCCTGTCTGACGGCAGCGCACCGCTGATGAGTGTGCGTCACCTACTCACACACACCGCGGGCCTTGGATATCCATCGCTGACACCGGGCGACCCGTACGAGGCAGCCCATATCTCGACTGGGCTGGACCAGCCCGGCGTGTCGATGCAGGAGAACCTCCAGCGGATCGCCTCGGCGCCGCTGTACTCCCCGCCGGGATCGGCGTGGCGCTACTCGGTTGCTACCGACGTCCTCGGAGCGATCATCGCCGTCGTGCATGGCGGGTCGCTGGCTGACGCCGTCGCCACCTACGTCACTGAGCCACTGGGCATGCGCGACAGCGCTTTTGTGGTGCGCGAGCAGGTGCGGCTGGCCGTACCCTACGCCGACGGCGACCCAGTAGCGGTACGCATGGGCGAGCCGCACCGGATCGAGGACATCGTCTTCTCACCAGCACGCGTCTTCGACCTGGGTTCGTTTCAGTCCGGCGGCTGCGGGATGGTCGGTACTGCCAATGACTTCATGACTTTTCTGGAGGCCCTACGGACCGGCGGTGCGCCGATCCTGACCCATGAGACGGTTGAGCTAGCTTCGCGTAACCAGGTCGGCATTCTGCGCGAGCAGGAGGACCCCGGCTGGGGTTTCGGTTTCCTTTCAGGGGTACTTGTCGATTCCGAGCGGGCCGGGTCGCCGGCCACCGCGGGAAGGCTGGAGTGGGGTGGAATTTACGGGAACTCGTGGTTCCTCGATCCGGTCTTCGGGCTCAGCGTTGTGGCCCTGACTAACACTGCCGTGGAAGGCTGCCTGGGTGCGTTCCCCGCGGATATCCAAGCCGCGATCTACGCCGCCACACGTGCAACACCCCGGCAGTGAGCCGCCTGCGCCATCGCACGGATACCTGAATCCTGAGAATGCCCTGCCCGCGACATCATAAGATCATGAGCGAGTCAGAGGCGGCAGTCGGATCCCGCGATACTGCTTCGACAGCTCGTGCCCGACCACACGGGCCGGGGTGGCCGGTCGCCACCATCGGCGCCCTGGGCGTGGTGTTCGGCGACATCGGCACCAGTCCGATCTACACCATCCAAACGATCTTCAATCCCGATGACCCCCACCCCGTTGCCGTCTCGCCCGTGAGCGTGTACGGGCTGCTGTCCCTTGTCTTCTGGTCTGTGACGATCATCGTCACGATCCTCTACATCGGTCTCGTACTGCGTGCCGACAACGAGGGTGAGGGCGGCATCCTCTCGTTGATCACACTGCTGAGCAGGGGACGGACAGCGTCATCGTTCGCACGGAGTCGGGCGGCACTGGCGTTGACCACGCTGGGCATCTTCGGGGCATCGTTGTTTCTTGCCGACAGCATGATCACCCCGGCCATCTCGGTGCTCTCGGCCGTCGAGGGACTCCGAGTAGTGCGGCCGGAGCTTGAGCCGTTGATCATCCCGATCACCGTGGTGATCATCGTGGGGCTCTTCGCTGTGCAGCGAGCTGGGACGGCGAAGGTGGGCCGGTCTTTCGGGGCCCGTGATGGCGCTGTGGTTCAGCTCAATCGGGTTGGTCGGTGCCATGGGAATCGCCGCCGAGCCCGGTGTGCTGCGCGCGCTGTCTCCCACGTACGCGATCAGTTTCGTGGCCGCTCAACCGGCTTCGGCGTTCTTTGCGTTGGCCGCTGTGGTGCTTGCCATCACCGGCGCGGAAGCTATTTATGCTGACCTGGGCCACTTCGGGCGCAACCCGATCGCTCTGGCCTGGTTGCTGTTGGTCTACCCGGCGTGCACGTTGTCCTACTTCGGTCAGGGGGCGTCGATCCTGGCCAATCCCGACGCGATCCGCGCACCGTTCTTCCTGCTGGTGCCAGCCTGGGCGCAGCTGCCGATGGTGCTGCTCGCTACGGCTGCGACAGTGATCGCGTCCCAGGCGGTGATCACCGGTGCCTTTTCGGTGGCTCGTCAGGCGGTCCAGCTCGGTTATCTGCCGCGGCTGCGCATCCTGCACACCTCGAGCCAGACCATCGGGCAGATCTACGTTCCGTACGTCAACTGGGGGTTAATGATCGCGGTAGTCGCCCTCGTGCTCGCTTTCCAGACATCCGCGGCGCTGGCTTACGCCTTCGGCATGGCGGTCACCGGGACCATCATCATCACCACGCTGCTGCTGTTTTACCTTGCGCGAACACAGTGGCGATGGCCGCTCTGGCGAGTGCTGCTGGTCGGCGGTCCGATACTCGCGCTAGAAGGGCTGTTTCTGGCGGCCAACCTGACCAAGCTCGTGCACGGAGCCTGGCTGCCCTTGCTGATCGGCGTGGCGCTCTTCACCGTATTCACCACCTGGCAACGTGGACGCCAGCTAGTGACCGCTCGGCGGGAGGCGGCAG
>DATHIJ010000362.1:0-2058 GCA_035489975.1 Propionibacteriaceae bacterium
CTCATGGCAGCTGCCGATCGGTCAAAGCTCGAGCCGACGGCGAAGTTGGTGTATTTGGCGCGGGAGTGCGGTAGAACAAGCGTCAAGGAGATCGGCGCAGTCGTTTCATCGCGATCCGTCGATCATCAGCCGGCTGTACTCAGCATATGCAGCAGCTCGAAATGAGGAAATGGAATCGGCGCTGATTCAACAACTGCGGTCATAATGCTGACCCCACAGGACTTGTGAGAAAGTAAACACGGCTGATGCCGGAGTTGGGCCTTGCTTACGCATGAAAAGCGTGAACAAAATCTGGGCCTTTGAGAAGAAACTACTATTACATTTTATTGGCACAGCGCGAGTAAGCACGGCTCTAGGATTCGTCAGAACCGTGACCAGCGAACTCAAGCGGGTAGTACACGATAGGCACACGGGACCGTTCCGCTGGTCGAGTCACAGCTAACCTTGCAACCCCGCGAGCTGGGAGTTCTATGAGAGGCAAGCATCGGGGACGGGCACCCAATGCACCAGGGGATGAGCGTGCAGGACGGACACCAGTCGCCGCGCTGCGTCACCGCGATTTCGCCATTTACTGGAGCGGATCAGTCGTATCACTGGTGGGAACTCAGTTCACCACGGTGGCGATGGCCTGGCAGATCTACGAGCTGACCAACTCACCGCTTCAACTCGGCCTCCTGGGTTTGGCCCGCGGCGCCCCGATGCTGGTATTGCTCCTTTTTGGAGGACTCCTAGCCGACGCGGTGAACCGGCGTCATCTTATGATGGCGACGCAGATTGGCCAAATGTGTGTCTCGGCCAGTCTCGCCGTAATAACCCTTGTGGGGTGGGTCTCTCCACCGATCCTGTATACCGCCAGCCTATTTCTCGCGCTATTCAGCTCGCTGGAGCAGCCAGCGCGGACAGCAATCATCCCGAACCTTGTCCCGCGCGGAGATCTGACCAGTGCGCTTGCCCTGAGTGGCACGCAACGCCATGTGGCAACTGTTCTCGGCCCCTCTCTGGCAGGACTCCTGCTCGCTCACAGCGGACCCACACTTTGCTACGCGGTGGACGCCGTGTCCTGGCTCGCGATGCTCGCCGCGCTTGCCATCATGCGGCCCCTCGCCCAAGTCGCCCGCGGGCGCGGCGCTGTCTCCATGCGGGCTCTGCGCGAGGGGGTGGAGTTCGTGTGGACGCACCCGGTTATATTGTCAATGATGGCGCTGGATTTCAGCCAGAACTTCTTCGGAAGCGGTCGAGCTCTGCTACCGATCTATGCACGCGACATTCTCGGCGTCGGACCTCAGGGACTTGGGCTCCTCTACTCAGCGACCTCGGCGGGAGCCCTCGTTATGGCAACAATGATGAGTGTCCGGACACACGTACGGCGAGCAGGAGCGTGGGTTCTCATGAGCGTGGCTATGTATGGGGCCTTCACGACCCTCTTCGGCGTCTCGCACTTCTTCTGGTTCTCGTTCCTGATGCTCGCGGCCGCAGGGGCGGCCAACATGGTAAGCTTCGTTCTACGCAACACAATCAATCAGCTGTTAACGCCCGACGAGATTCGTGGCCGGGTCACGAGCGTGAACAGCATGTTTACGAATACGGGTCCACAGCTCGGACAGTTCGGAGCAGGTGCCCTGGCCTCGGCGATCGGCGCTGTTGGCGCGACTGCCGTGGGAGGATTGCTCGTCACGTTGATCGCCGGCGGGCTTGCGACCGTTGCATCTGTCCGGAGATTCGAGGTTCGCGAGAGCGCGGAAGCAGGAACGGGCGAAGCGCCGGCACGTGCCTGAGCAGGCACGCTCGGGTTTGTTTTGCGCTGGGCTTCATTCAAGCCTGTACCCTACCTCTATCTTTGTGACATTACGGTTACAGCCGCGCAGATCAAATATAAAAAATTTACCCCCACAGGTTCAGAATCCCGAGCCGTTAAATCCTTTTTCAGTGTCGACAGACGCATCGCGTCTGCTCGACATGACGAGGCTTGTTGAATGCAGACCATATCGAAGCGCGAGACCTGTTGGTCAATGCCCAACGCCTTGGCCGATGGCCGTTGCCAGAGATGCCGAAGCGATC
>DATHIJ010000363.1:0-17333 GCA_035489975.1 Propionibacteriaceae bacterium
GCCGATGCCCGACGCCCTCGAACGCCTCGGGGTTGCCTGTGGTCAAGAACCGGTAGCTGGCGTTCCTTGGCTGATCATGGGTCAGGTTGCGCCGAGTGAGGGCCGCGTACACGTCCTTGGCGCACTCCTCAGCACTGGATACCAGGCTGACATTGTCACCAAGCACGTACGAGATCACCCCCGTGAGCAGCGGATAGTGGGTACAGCCCAAGATCAATGTGTCGATATCGGCTTGCTGCAAGGGTTTCAGGTACTCCTCCGCACAATGCAGCAGTTCCGGGCCGCCAGTGATCCCAGCCTCGACAAAGGACACGAAGCGAGGACACGCCGCGGTGTGCAGCTCGATGTGCGGAGCTGCGGCGAAGGCATCGTCGTAGGCCAGCGATGTGGCCGTCGCTTCGGTGCAGATCACTCCAACACGACCGGACCGCGTGGCAGCGACCGCCCGGCGCGCAGCGGGCAAGATCACCTCGACCACGGGCACCGGATAGCGTTCCCGGGCGTCGCGGAGCACCGCCGCGCTGCCCGAGTTGCAGGCGATGACCAGGATCTTGACGCCCTGCGCGACCAAGTGATCAAGGCACTCCAGCGCGTACTCGCGGACATTGGCGATCGGCTGCTCGCCGTACGGCGCACGTGCCGTGTCGCCCAGGTAAACGATGTCCTCATGAGGTAGCTGGTCGATGACCGCTCGGGCCACGGTAAGCCCGCCGAATCCAGAGTCGAAGATGCCGACCGGGGCATCAGAATCAGCCACCACGAGCGCTCAGCCTACAAGCGATGGCCGAGTAAACTCCGCCAACACAGAAAATCGCGAGTTCGCGAGCGGCCCTTATCGGTGAGCGGACGGGCCAAAAAACCTATCCCCAGACTTGGGTGTCGAGGAAATCCTCACTGGCGTCGAGGGCGCCGCTGTAGGCCCCGGTCGACAGGTACTTCCAGCCACCATCGGCGATGATCAACACGATGTTTGCGCGCTGCCCTGCCTGGATGGCCTTGGCGGCTTGCGCTAGTGCCGCGTGCACGATCGCTCCCGAGGAGAGCCCGGCGAAGATGCCTTCGCGTTCCAGCAGCTCGCGGACGCGCCGGACGGCATCACGGGAACCCACAGAAAATCTCGAGGTGACATATGACGGGTCGTAGAGCTCCGGGACGAAGCCCTCCTCGAGGTTGCGTAGGCCGTAGACCAGCTCGCCATATCGCGGCTCGGCAGCAATGATCTTCACATCGGGTTTCTTCTCGGCGAAGAAGCGACCCACCCCCATCAGCGTTCCCGTCGTGCCCAGCCCTGCGACAACATGGGTCACCTCAGGAAGATCATCCAGAATCTCCGGCGCCGTGGTGAGGTAGTGGGCTTCGGCGTTCGCTGGATTGCCGTATTGGTAGAGCATCACCCAGTCGGGGTGTGCTGCCGCGAGCTGCTTTGCGACGCGGATCGCCTCGTTCGATCCACCCTCGGCCGGTGATGAAACGATTTCGGCGCCCCAAATGGCGAGCAGTTGCTTGCGTTCGGCTGAGGTGTTCTCCGGCATCACGCAGATCAACCTGTAGCCGCGGAGCTTGGCCGCCATGGCAAGCGAAATTCCAGTGTTGCCACTCGTCGGCTCGAGAACGGTCGCGCCAGGCCGTAGCCTCCCATCAGCCTCGGCAGCCTTGATCATGGCCAGCACCGCCCGGTCCTTGATCGAGCCGGTCGGGTTGTAATCCTCCAGCTTTGCCCAGAGCTGCACCGACTCGCCTGGTGACAGCCTGGGCAGGCCTACCAGTGGGGTATGGCCGACCGACTCGGCAAGCGAGGCGTATCGCACCACGAACGAACTGCCTCAGCCGCCGGCGACAGCGGGCAAGACTACGACGACGTCGCCGTCCGCAATCGGGGCATTGAGCCCACCGCTGAAGCGGACGTCTTCGTCGTTGACGTAGATGTTCACGAACCGGCGCAGCGTCTGCGCCTCGACGATCCGGTCCTTCAACCCGGGGTTGCGCGCCTCGATGTCGTCGAGCACCTGTTGCAAGGTCGCACCGTCGCCGTGCACCGCTTTCGCGCCGCCGGTGAACGTACGGAGAATCGTGGGGATCCTCACCTCTACTGACATCCAGTCTCTCCTTTGCTCGGCACTGCGGGCGTCATGCGCCGAGCAGTGCCAGAAAGCATGCCCAGTGTCGCGGAGCACGACACTAGCTATCCGTTGCTATCCGTGCCGAACGACTGTCCTGCGACGCCTATTCCGTGACGTCGATCTCCTCCTCGGTGACCACACTGTCCACGATGCGGTAGGAGCGTACGCTGACCGGTCCATCTGAGGCACCCGACTCGGAGGTCGACACCAGGACGTAGTGAGCCTGCGGTTCAGAGGCGAGGGCGATGTCGGTTCGGGACGGATAGGCCTCGGTCGACGTATGCGAGTGGTAAACGACGACGATCTCCTCCCCCGCCGCACCCATGGCCTTGTATAGCTGGAACTGCTCCTGCGGATCGAAACGGAAGAAGGTCGGTGAGCGGTCGGCGTTGATCATCCGGACCAGCCGGGTCGCCACGTCGGAGCCCTCCGGCCCGACAATCACCCCACATGCCTCGTCTGGATGATCTTCCCGAGCGTGGGCGATCATGGCTTCCACATGCTCGCGGGCGATCTTCAACACGGCGGTCAGACTAGGCGCGACGCACCACCTCAGCCGGCACATCCGGACTCTGAGACCACCTTTTGACCCCGACTTGTCAGCGCTTGTGGCTGCTATGGCGACCACTGACGCTGACAAGTCGGGGTCAGAAGGGCGTCGTGATTCCTAGGCGTTCAACCAGGAGGAGAAAGGCCTCCGCAAAGGGATTGTCCTCCGTCTCCTTACGGATCTCTGGCCAGTCGAGCTGCTCTCGTACGGCACGCACGACCGGCAGCAGGGATGCAAAATCGCAGTAGTGCTCAGACAGCGACCTCAGCTTGGCGATCATGATCGGAGTAGGCGGCAGCACCGGAATCCGGACGCCTAAGACCTCGTATTCCCGCGCGGTGTCAAGCAGCGAGTGCGCGACGGGAACACCTCCGAGCCGATGCAGCACGTCGACCAGCGCTGGCTCCTCGGCAGGCTGCGTGGAGCCGTTTGGGTCGCAATATGCCTTGAAGAGCCAGTCTTCGGGCGGTCGCTCGACGCGCAGCCCGGCGGCCGCCAGGCTGGTGGCAGCCAGCTCTATATCGGTTTCAGCCACCACAAGATCGACATCGTGGCTTGGCTCGGGCCCGCCGGCTACCCAGAGGGCATAGCCACCGCCTAGCGCGAAGGGGACGCCATCTGCTTTCAGGGCTGACGCGGAACGCTTGAGGGCGGTACGAAGAAGCGGCTCATCGGATGTGTCAGACGGCTGCGACGGTTGCTCGACGATGGTGGATACCTTCTTCCCATGCGGTTGGCGACATTCAACATCCTGCACGGCCGCTCGATCCATGACGGGCTGGTCGATCTTGATCGGCTGGCCGATGCTATCCGTTTCTTGGATGCTGACATTTTGGCGCTCCAGGAAGTCGACCGCGACCAGCCGCGTTCTCATCTCGCCGATCTGACGGCAGTCGCCGCCGAAGCGATGGGGGCGGTGACCCATCGCTTCGCCGCGGCCCTTTCAGGCACGCCGGGCGCCGCGTGGATCGCGGCATCGGAGAACGACCTTCCAGGAGTTGCGTCTTATGGAATCGCCTTGCTCTCGCGCTATCCAGCTGATTCCTGGCAGGTTCTCCGGCTACCGCGGATTCCGACGCCCGTCCCGCTGTACTTACGCACTCCGCGGAAAATGATCATCGTCAAAGAGGAGCCGCGTGCTGCGGTGATCGGGCGGCTCCGCACTCCGGCGGGACTGATCATCGTTGCCAACACCCACTTGTCCTACGTGCCTGGCTGGGGGCGACGCCAGCTGCGGCGGATCCAGCGCGACCTCGCGCCGCTGCAGGAGCCTGTGATCTTGATGGGCGACCTCAACCTGGCGGATGACCGACCAGCGCAGGTCACCGGCTACAGCCCGTTGGCCAGGCACTTCACCTTCCCGGTCGAAGAACCCGATCGTCAGCTCGACCACATCCTGTTACGCGGCCGACTCGGGAAGGTGATCGCTACCAGCGCACCTGCGCTGCCACTGTCGGATCACCGTGCTCTCATCGTGGAGCTATCCACACCGGGAACAGAGGGAGACAATGATCAACACTGAGAAGATCAACACTGAGAATTACATCCGCTGGGAGCGAGTGGACTCGGTCACCCAGACGACAACGGGGATCCTGGCACAGCTGCACCATGAACAGCTGAAGATCGATGTGGTCCGCGCCGACGTACTGCGGATCAAGATCAGCCGCGGCGGTACCTTCGACGAAACGCCCACATTCGCGGTCTGCGTCGACCCACTTGCCGCACCTGCTGGCTTTCAGCTGGAACGGGATGAGGAGCGGGTGCAGTTGATCACTACTGCTTGTACCGTGTCGCTCTGGCTGAATCCATTCCGGATCGACATACACCGCAGCGATGGGTCGCCGGTGATCGAGACTGCCCAGGACGCCGATGGGCGGTACTGGCCGTACGCAACGCTCAACGACTCCTTCACCGTGCGGCGCCGCTGCCACCAGGAAGACGCGATCTTCGGCTTGGGCGAGAAGGCTGGGCGGCATAACCGCAAAGGCCGCGACTTCACCATGTGGAACATCGACGTACTGAGCCCTATGGAAACGTTGGAGTTCACCGCAGGCAAGGCTGCCGATGATCCGCGCGGAGATCCTCGCAGCGCCGAGTTCGATCCTCTCTATGTCACCATTCCCTTCTTCTATCACCAGGCCTACCCCGCCGGCACCATGTCGGCATCCTTTGTAGACAACGGATACCGCGGCGCGTACGAGTTCTCCTACGACCACGAGTACCGGATGATCTTCCGCGGCGGACAGTACACCGAATACGTCTTCACCGGACCGGACATGCCGGCGATCTTGGAGTCCTACACCTGGCTGACCGGGCGCACCGCACCACCACCCATCTGGTCGCTCGGCTACCACCAGTGCCGCTGGTTCGAATACACCCAGGATGCTGTCGAGGCCATCGCACAGCGGCATCGTGACAACGACATCCCTTGTGATGCCGTGTGGCTCGACATCGAATACATGGACGGCTACCGCGTCTTCACCTGGAACACCGACCGGTTCCCCGATCCCTCGGGCATGCTGAAACGACTCGATGAGCAAGGCTTCCGGGTGATCACGATCATTGACCCAGGTGTGAAGTTCGATCCTGGCTACTGGGTCTTCGATCAGGCCGTCGAACGCGACGTGCTCTGCCGCACCGAAGGAGACGATCTTTACATCGGACAGGTCTGGCCGGGAAACACTGCCTTCCCCGACTTCGTCACCGAGCAGGCGCGCACCTGGTGGGGCGAACTCAATGCCGCACACGTGCTTTCGGGACTCGCGGGCATCTGGAACGACATGAATGAGCCTGCCACCGGAAACATCGAAGCGGAGCCCATGCGGTTCGGGCGCGGTGAGTACTCGCACGAGCGCTACCACAACCAGTACGCCCTGCTGATGGCAATGGGGACCACGGCCGGGTTGCTGGACGCGATGCCTGAGCGCCGCACCTTCGTGCTTTCGCGCGCCGGCTTTGCCGGCATTCAGCGCTACGCCGCCAACTGGATGGGCGACAACCAGTCCCGCTGGGATCACCTGTGGCTGAGTATCGCGATGGGATCAGGCTTCGGAATCTCGGGGCAGGCGTTCGTGGGAGCCGACATCGGAGGGTTTCAGGGCAATTCGAATGCAGAGCTCTTCTTGCGCTGGATGCAGTACGGCACATTGACCCCGTTCTGTCGGAACCACTCCGAGATCGGCAATGTTGATCAGTACGCCTGGGCGTTCGGTGACGTCATTCAAGATCTCGTCCGCACCGCGATCAAGCTCCGTTATCGCTTGCTGCCCTACCTGTATGCCTGCTTTCTCAGGGCTTCGGACACCGGCGAGCCGGTGCAGCGACCGCTGATCTTCGATTATCAATATGACGCGACGGTCCGTGACATCGATGATCAGTACTTCCTGGGACCCGATCTGCTGGTGGCACCGGTTGTCGGGCCTGGAATCACCGCGCGCCAGGTCTACCTGCCCGCGGGTGACTGGTACGACTGGCATACCGGCGAAGTGGTCGGAGGGCGTCGATTCCTGACGGTTACCACGCCCATGGACCGGATTCCGATCTACGCCCGTGGTGGAGCCGTAATTCCGATGTGGCCGGAGGCCCCTGACTCCACCAATGGCTATCAGCCTTTTGTCATCGAGTTGCACGTGTTCGTACCAGCATCGGATGGCATTCACCGATCGATGCTGCAGGAAGACGACGGTCTGACTTTCGCCGCCTTGCAGGGCGCTCGGTATCGGACCACCTTCACCGTTGCCCGGGCCGACGGCGAGTTGAGGCTCAGCGCCGACGTGAGTGGTGAGGGCTATCCGGAATTCGCGCGGAAGCGGTTCGTTGTGATGCTCCATGGCGCCGCGCCCAAAGAGGCCAGCCTCGATGACACCATGATCACCGGTACCGGGGGGCGCTTCGAGATACCCAATGAAGGTGTGGGCTTCAGCTTCCGCTGCATGGTGACTGAGTGAGTTGCCCGTTCCGAAACCGGTCACGCACAACATGCGACACGCCGATGCCGCCTGTTGTATCCGACCGGTTTCGGGAGAGGTCAGCCCGAGGTGGCATCCAGGTGCTGTAGGAGATCGTGGGCCGCGAGCTCAACCTCTTTGTGCCGCCATTCTGAGGCTCGATAGACGCAAGCAATCAAGGCTGTCCGGTGCACCCGCCGCAGGTCGCCGTACACGAATGCGTAGGGGCCTTCGTCTCATCAGAGGCGCCTTCGGTGAGGCCAAGATGCCAGGCGGCGTACTCCTCCCACGAGTGGCGCTCCAGGAATGCGTTCTCGGCATCGGCCCGCGGCTGCACCTCGCCCCAATCGCTGTTCAGCACGTACTGCTTGGCGTCGATCAGCCGGCGGCAATTGTCTACCGCGGCCTGGTTCAGTGCGTACCTCGCCATGCTGTGCCCGCCTTCCAGATCTGCTAGAGCGCCAAAATGAGGGTTTCCTGGGCGAACCCGAGCCAGTCGTAGACACTCACCATGAAACTTCGCGGATCCTCGTCAGGAAGTTCTGCCAATTCATCGGCGGCTGCTGCATCTTTGATGCCAAGGCGAGTCGCGACGGCGAGCCGCACGCTGGTCAAGGTACGCAGCCAGCTGTCAACCTCATCGCGTGGGATCTTGAGATCGCGAGCGCCCAACTCGGTCGTCGCAAGTCTGTTGAGGACGACGCGCGCCTCGGCCACCTTGGCCGCCTTGAGGTCGCGCTCGGTGAAGCGCCGGAAGTCTGCCGAAGCCCCGGAATCAGCCGGGTATGCGTCAGGGAACAGCCGCTTGAGCACCGGGTCCTCTAAAGGCCCGGGTTCATCGGGCTCGCCCTCGAGATCTTTCACGATCTCCTCAAAGGCATCACCGGCCTCGGACGCATCTGCAAAGCCCTCCGGCTCACCATCGGAGATCAGCTCGATCAGCTGCATGATCAAGGAAGCCAGCAGTTCCACCTCATACGCGCTGAGCTGGGTGACGATCATGCCTCGCCTACGGTGAAACTTCTTCATATTGGATTGCCTCGCTCGCCAAGCGCAGTGTTCGATAGCTCGCTCCCGGATTCAAGCACGCGCTCACGGCGCAAACTCACTTGTCCGCCTTATCGAGGGTTGCCCAGAGGCCGTATTCATGCATTGCCGTGACATCGCGCTCCATTGCCTCGCGCGTCCCGCTCGAGACGATCGCCTTGCCCGTGGTGTGCACCTGCAGCATCAACTTCTCGGCCTTGGATTTGTTGTAGTGGAAGTAGGTCACGAAGACATGCGTGACGTAGGACATCAGGTTGACCGGGTCATCCCACACGATGGTGACCCACGGCGTTTGCGCCAGAATCTCCTCAACTGGGCGCTCGGCGACGGCGGTTCCGCCTGCTGGCGTCCCGCTTTCCCCGTCGGAGTCAGGCATAAGAACCATTCTTGCAATGACGCTGGGGATTCGCGCATCGCGCTCCATACCCATCCCCTACCCGGCTGGCTAGGCTGACGCTGTGACCGCCACGGGCGCAGTTCCGGCCGTGTCGGCGGCCTGGGGACCGAGCGAGGTTCCGACTACCGCCCTCTTGACCGACCATTACGAACTGACGATGGTTCGTGCTGCCCTCCGGGCCGGTACAGCAAACCGACGGTGCGTCTTTGAACTCTTCTCCCGTCGGCTGCCTGAGGGCCGACGTTATGGCGTGGTCGCCGGAGTGGGGCGAGCGTTACGCGCGCTACGACATTTTCGCTTCGATGATGAGTCGCTACGGTTCCTCCTCGACCGCGAAGTGGTCGACCAACCCATGGCCGACTGGCTGGCCGGCTACGTTTTCTCCGGCGACATCTGGGGTTATCCAGAGGGCGAGATCTATTTCCCAGGCTCTCCCGTGGTGATTGTCGAGAGCACTTTCGGGGAGGCGGTCGTACTCGAGACCCTGCTGCTCAGCATTTACAACCACGACTCCGCCATTGCATCCGCCGCCTCCCGGATGACCGCGATGGCCGGTGATCGGCCGATCATCGAGATGGGCTCCCGTCGCACGCATGAGTTATCAGCGGTCGCGTCCGCGCGGGCCGCGTACGTGGCGGGATTTTCGTCGACTTCGAATCTTGAGGCGGGCCGTCGTTACGGGGTGCCGACGCGCGGCACGGCGGCACACGCCTTCACCCTGCTCCACGCCAACGAGCGGGAAGCGTTCTCAGCGCAAATTGCCGAGTTGGGAGAGCAAACCACGCTGTTGGTGGACACCTACGACGACTTCGAGGCCGTGAAGATCGGGGTGGAGCTCACTCAGGGCCGGCTCGGCGCGATCCGACTCGACTCCGGTGATCTTGGGTCGCTGGCGACGCAAGTCCGCGAGCTGCTGGACTCGCTGGGTGCAACTCAAACCAAGATCATTGTGACCAGCGACCTCGACGAGTTCAGCATCGCGGCCCTCGCTGGAGCACCGGTCGACGGTTACGGCGTCGGCACGGCACTGGTTACCGGCAGCGGCCACCCCACGTGCGAGTTCGTCTACAAGCTGGTCGCCCGGGCCGAGTCCGATGACATGGACGCATTAATGGTGGCAGTGGCGAAGAAGAGTGTGAACAAGATATCCGTCGGGGGTCGCAAGTACGCCCTGCGACGGCTGGCTGAGGACGGTACCGCCCAGGCAGAGATCATCGGCCTCGGCGTTCCGCCGACAGGCGACGGCAACCACCGCCCGCTACTGGTTCAGCTCGTGGAGGCAGGAAAGATTGTCGACGAGGAACCGCTCGAGACCATGCGTCAGCGCCACCTGCGCTCCCGCGCCGAGCTTCCCCCTGAGGCGCTGAAGATGTCCCGAGGCGAACCAGTCATCGAAACTGCCTTCGTGGGCGCCGGCGAAGGTACAACGAGTCCTTACCACGCCAAGTCCAGCGCCGAGTCGGTCTCAGCACGGAGCATGGGCGAAGCGATTGCTGTGCCTATCAAGGAGCTGTGATCATGACACACGCTTTGGTCGTCGCCGACCCGCAGCGAGACTTCTGCGAGGGTGGTTCGCTAGGGGTAGCGGGTGGAGCCGCGACTGTTGGCCGGATCGATCGCCTGCTCAACAGTGATCATGGCTACGCCCAGGTCATTGCCACTCGTGATCATCACATCGATCCGGGCTCGCACTTTTCACCTGAGCCGGACTTTGTGGACTCCTGGCCGCCGCACTGTGTGGTCGGCACGCCAGGTTCGGACTTTCATGATGAACTCACCTTCCGCGACTTCTCCGCGATCTTCTACAAAGGCCAGTACGCACCGGCATACTCTGCTTTCGAGGGCGTCACCGGCGATGGCGAGACACTGTCAGCCTGGCTCCGGGAGCGCGGAGTCGATCAGCTCGACGTGTGCGGGATTGCCACCGACTACTGCGTGCGCTCCACTGCGTTGGATGCAGTGCGTGAGGGATTCCAGACGACTGTATTGCTCGACCTGACCGCCGCAGTCGATCCGGAGCGGGTTGCTGAGATTGTTGCTGAGCTGACCGATGCCGGAGTGGTGATCAAGGAATCCAAACTCAGTTAGCAGAGTTAGTTGGTGTCGTCCCTCAGCATCTTCAGCACGCTCGACGGCGCGACAGTGGTGAAGGCTTCCTGGCAGATTGCGCGGAGCTCAGCATCCTCGATTCCCGGAAGTTGAACACCGAGCCAGCCGAGGTGGCCGACGTAGGCCGGCCGGAAGAAGCGTTCCGGATCTGTCTCGACGAGATCCGCCTGCACACCCTCAGGCGCAGCGCACCAGATCGCTAGCCGCCCGTCGCCGTGGTGGTCGTCGAGAAACATCACGAAGCACTTCTTGTTCCGGATGAAGAACGCAGGGCCGCCGTGGCTTAGGCGTTCCGATGTCTCCGGCAACGCCAGGCACGCTGCGCGCACCCTGGCAAGCGCCTCAGCTACCTCATGCTCCGGAGACCGGCTCATGACTTGGGCTCCTGTTGACGAAGTCGGCGGATCCATGCGCGCGATGCGCGAGCAGCTCCAAAATAGACTGCGTAGCCTGCGGTCATGGAGCTGTTCGACAGCCTATTTGATGACGAGACCCTAGTGCGGCTGCCGAAAACCCCGGTTCCGGCGCTGCTCGCCCACTACAGCGAGGTGCGCAGTACCTACCCGAACCTGCTCGCAACATTGGTCGTGCCGGATCGTCGGCTTGCCGAAATTGCTCGTCAAGTCGCACCCGGTCCCAGCGTCCCGGTCAGTGTGATCACCAGCGGCGGTGCCGGCGGGCTCCTCGCACTGGCGCGTCACGACGTACCAGGCCTCGACATTGCGGCAGTTGAGCCGACTCTGCGTGATCTCGATGATCTTGCCGGGAGCGCGGCGCGAGTGATCTCGGCTGCTGCCGAGCTCGGGCCAGAGACCACAGTCTTCATCGAGCTGCCGTACGCACCAGGCTGGGCGGCCGCTGTCGAGCTGATCGAAGCCGCCGGCCTCTACGGCAAGATCAATGCCGGCCAGGCCGAGCCGCGGGGAGTCGTCGAACAGCTCTCGATCTTGATCGAGGCGGACCTGCCATTCAAGATCACTTGCGCACACAACGGCGACGGGTTGTCGCTGCTGCTGGTGGTTGAAGCCCTGGTCGCCGGCGCGAACCTCGATGATGCCTCAGCACTGATGCGACTCGACGATCATCGACTCGGCGCGGCTCTGTCAGCCTGGGACCCAACGACACAGTCCCGGGTACGCCGCAGGGTGCGCCGCCTCGGAATCGGTCAGGTGCGGGAGGTGATCAATAACCTGACAACGTACGGAGAACTCCCGGCGCCTTAGCGGAGGATCCGAGGACGATCGATCAAACCTTGCGCCGCCGCCGAGCCACCACCACACAGCTGGTGCTAGCCACCACGAGCGCTAACCCAACCAGCGCGATCTGCCGGGCGACGCCACCAGCCGGCGACTGCGCTGCGCTAACCGGACGCCCGCTCACTCCTGGCGCGCCACGATCATTCGCTGGGGAGGTCAGGCCGGCATCGATGCTGAGGTCAGGCGAAGTCTCACTTCCCAGCGTGAAAACCCCACTCATTCCGGCTTGATCGACATCGGAGTCGAGGGCTGGATCGCCGGCGTCGGGGCGGGTGAACCTCAGCCCACCGGGGATCTTGCTGAACCGGATCCGGTATTGGCCAGCCCGCAGCCCGTTGAAGGAGTACTGGCCAGTCGGGGAGGTCACTTCGGTGGCGAGGACCCCTGAGTCGCTACCCAAGAGCTGCACGGTGACTCCCCCCACCCCGCCGTCGCCGGGACCGAGCACTCCATCCCCGGTGTCATCGAGCCACACCCTGGCCCCGACTGAGTACCTCGTTACCAGGCCAGCGTTGAGAGTCCGATTCTCGAAGTCGATGGAGGCAGCATTCGCTCCCGTGACCGGCACCAAATTGGGCGCGCCCTGGGCCAGCGCGAAGACCGGGGTGAATCCCGTCGCCGGCTCCGGGTCTGAATCCAGCGCGGCGTCCGTGCCTGCCGCCCGCCCGGTCAACACGTGGTGGGCTGGCAGCTCTGTGAACTTGAGCCGATAACGACCGCCTCGCAGATTGGTGAATTGATAGTGGCCCGTCGCATCGGTATTGGTGATGGCCACGACGTTGTCGGTGACACTGAGCAGTGAAACGGTCGCCGACGCGGCCGGCTCCTCAGGTTGTTGGACGCCATCGCTGTTCATGTCCAGCCAAACGCGGTCACCAACGGCGTAGCGCAGCGGGGTGATTCCGGCATCGATCGTCGGATTGATGTACGCCGCTGCTACCCCGTCCGCAGCCGTGGTAGCTCGAACATTGGGTTCCCCGGCACCCAAGGTGAATGGTGGAGTCACGCCCGAGTAATCCGGATCGGAGTCGGCGGCACGCAGGCCACCCGCGCCTGCCGGCGTCAGGCGGAAGTCGTCCGGCACACCGGCAAACCGCACCGAGTAGGTCCCAGCCTGAAGGTCGTCAAAGACGTAGCGTCCGTCCGGACTGCTCACCGTGGAGGCCACCACCTCGCCGTCGACGTTGAGCAGCTGAATGCTGATCCGACTCGCGGGCGACTCCCCCGTATCCTGGCCGCCCGAACGGTTGTCGTCCCGCCAGACCACGTCACCGACCGCGAATTTGGCAACCTCGGACCGATTCGAGCTGCGGGACAGGCTCGTCGGTTCAGATTGTGGGGCTTCAGCGGACGTGCGGCCGGCGGCAACGCCCATCCGCACTGTCTGGTCCTCCGACGTCACATCCACCGTGGTACTCAACGGCTGGAATGTGCTGCTGTCGAAAACCGGCGTGAGACCAGGGAGCACTGACGGGATCTCGGCGGCCACGAAGTACCGGCCACCCTCAAGCTTGCTGGTTCCCTGAAGGACGAAGGCGCCGTCGCCATCGGTGACACCTGTGACGCGGTATCCGCCAGCGTCGGTTACCGCAATCCCAATGCCCGGCTGGGGCTGATCGATCGCGGCGTCGTAATTACGGTTCCCGTCGACGTCTCTGTTCACGATCACCGTCAACGTGCCGTCAGTAGTTTCGGCGTCTGCCGGAACCGGCATTGCCGCCACGACCACCCACGTGATGAGTCCCGCCAAGGCGGCAGCTGAGCGCAAAAGCGTACGCAGCACAAAAACCTCATCGGACCTGGCCCCCGCGCCCGAAGGTTACGGGTAGGAGCGCCCCGAACGCTCCGACCTCGGCTCAATATAGTCACGTGCACTGCGATGTTTGGGCGGTTCGGACTATTTGTCCGGCGAGCCGTTACCGACTCGTGACCTTGCCGGGCGTTCAGCGAAGACGGACAACCTGCGTCTTGGCGGCGAGATCGTGTAACGCCTGTCGCTTTGGCTGCCAGAGCGGAAAGAGCACGTCCACGAGTGTGAGCAGGCGTAGGACCGCGCTGATGCCCGGAAGCACCCAGAATGCGACACGTATGACGATCGAGTTCCAGGCAAGAGGACCGGGATCACGCCCCCGATCTACCGGCACCACGCGCAGGCCGCAGATCATCTTGCCAGGTGTCGCCGACTTCCAGCGCAGAAAGGCTGCGTGATAGACCAACCCGACGAGAAGCGTCACGAAAGCCACGATCAGCTGGTTGGTACCGGAGATCAGATCGGTCCTGGTCAACGTTGGCGGTGTGACACCCGACCGTTGGGCCTCCAGTACGGCGTTGAAGAAGCCCACCAGCGTCGCGTACAGCGATCCCCACACCGGAAAGGTGATCACGGTGACGATCGCCGTGGTGATCATGCTGTCTATCAGCACAGCTAGCACCCGCCACCACCACGACGCGAGCGGAACGCCGTCCGCGGTCGTCGTCGCCTGCACCGATCCCGACCGCGCTGTTGCATAACCGACCGGCCGAGTCACGTTGGGCTGAGGGTAGGGGGCGTAAGGAGCCTGGCCATACCCGGCGCTCGGCGCGCCGGCTCCGGGTCGAGTGTTGCGAGACCACTGCCAGCCGTCCCAGTAACGTTCCTGGGCGGCGTTGACCGGGTCCGGGTACCAGCCACTGGGCGCAGCGTGGCGGCCGGGAGGAGCCGGCGGTGAGCCTACGGGGATGTCAGACACCTCATCATCGTAGTGTTAGGTACCTGAGGCCCGGTCAGCGTCGCACGACGATCGATGATCAATAGCGAAGATATTTCCACCGATCCAGTCGAAATCCGCGTCCTTCTTCGCGAGCTAGTCCCACAACTGGTTGCAGTTTCAAAATGATTCGGGCTTGGTATCCAACAGCAGTGGGCAAAGCATGGGTCTTTGCGTTATACATAGCTGAGGGGACCCCAGGCCAGCGTCTACAGGCAAGGACAACTGATCAGCGTGAGATCAGGTGTGAGCGCCAGGGCCGCCGCAGCGACACATCAGTCGAGTCGGTCGGCCCGTGAACGTGTCCGTGTCGGGACCCGGGCGAACCCCAAAATCACTGCTTCAAATCTGATCACGCTCAGCACCACTGGTCACCGGCGGGATGGGACTTTGTCCGATGTAGTGCCGGTGCGCAAGCTCGCAAGCAGCCATCATTCCTCCTTCGGCTGCGTGACCAGCTCCGAACGGCCATTAAGGCCCCAAACCCCTGAAGAGGGACGACCCAGGAAGGAATGACTCCAGATGCGCTGGAATCGGAAAGTAGCGGCAGCCGCAGGCTTGTCCGCGATCTTAGTCGCAACCACCGCTTGTGCCGGAGCCGGTGGAGCCGGCGGTGGTGGCGGCGGTGGCGCTGACAACTCGATCAACGTCTTGATGGTCAACAACCCCCAGATGCTCGCACTGCAGAAACATGCCGGCGAGTTCACCAAGGAATCCGGCATCACGGTGAACTTCACCGTCAAGCCGGAGAATGAAATGCGCAACCAGGCGGCGCAGGAGTTCGCGAACCAGTCAGGCCAGTTCGACGTGGCAACGCTGTCCAACTTCGAGATCCCCTTCTACTCCAAGAACAACTGGCTGTGGTCCATGGATGACATCCAGGCGTACAAGGACGACAAGGAGTTCAATCAGGCCGACATCTTCCCTTCGATGACCGAATCGCTGAAGGGTCCGGACGGCAAGCTCTACGGTGAGCCGTTCTACGGCGAGTCCTCGTTCCTGATGTACCGCAAGGATGTCGCGGACAAGGCAGGGGTGACGATCAAGGACAACCCGACCTGGGATGAGGTGGCGGCAGCCGCCGCGAAGCTGGATGGTGCCGAATCTGGGATGAAGGGCATCTGCCTGCGCGGCCTGCCTGGTTGGGGTGAGGTTTTCGCCCCGCTGACCACGGTGGTCAACACCTTCGGTGGCACGTGGTTCGAGAAGGACTGGACGGCCAAGGTCAACGCCCCGGAGTTCAAGGAAGCAACCACCTTCTACACCGATCTGGTGAAGGCGCATGGTGAGGCCGGAGCAGCCCAAGCCGGATTCGCCGAGTGCCTGACCGCGACGACCCAGAGCAAGGTCGCGATGTGGTACGACGCCACCTCCGCTGCGGGCAGCCTTGAGGCCCCCGACTCTCCGGTGAAGGGCAAGATGGCCTACGCGCAGGCACCCGTCAAGCTGACTGACGCGTCCGGCTGGCTGTACACCTGGGCGTGGGCGATCGAGAAGAAGAGCGCCAAGCAAGACAATGCGTGGAAGTTCGTCTCCTGGGCATCATCGCAGAAGTACGAGGAACTGGTTGGTGCGCAGGACGGCTGGGCAACGGTGCCAGCCGGAAAGCGTATGTCGACCTATGAAAACCCCGAGTACAAGAAGGAGGCCGGTGCTTTCGGCGAGGCGACACTCAAGGCGATTGAAGCCGCCGATCCGGTCAACCCTGGTGTCCAGCCGCGGCCAACTGTCGGTATTCAGTTTGTCGACATCCCGGAGTTCACCGACCTTGGTACCAAGGTCAGCCAGGACATCTCGGCTGTGATCGCCGACAAGAAGACCGTCGACGAAGCGCTCAACAACGGCCAGAAGCTCGCTGAGGCGGTCGGCGAGAAATACAAGGGCCAGTAACAAGATCTGAGGGGCCTCGGCAGGCTCAGGCGCACAACAGGTGCGGCTGAGTCTACCGAAGCCCAAGATCACAAGCGACAACTCAACGCTGACGTGAACCCGTCGATAGGCTCCGGGTCATCCGTCGACAGCTCACCTCACATTTGACAAGGAGGCATGGCGAATATGGCCACCACAACGGCGACGCCCCTCGACACTGAGGCCGAGGCCAAGGCAGCCAAAAAGAAGGAGCCCAAACCCAGCTTCAATGAACGCTGGCTGGACAAGGGGGGTTGGGTTCGACGGTTCCCGCTGCTGCCGGCATTGGTCTTCACTATCATCCTGACTCAGATCCCGTTCGTAGCGACGATCATCATCTCGTTCATGAACTGGGAGGCCCAAAATCCCACCGAGATCGCCTTCGGGACGCTCGACAACTACGCGCAGGTCTTCACTGATCCGGCCCTGCGATCAAGCGTGGGGTTCACGATTGTGCTCACCGTGACAGTCGTGATCGTCTCGCTGGCGTTGGGGCTCGGCATCTCCTTGCTGTTGAACCGCAAGTTCTTCGGCCGCGGGGCCGTCCGTACCATGATGATCACTCCCTTCCTGATCGTGCCGGTGGCCGCCGCGTTGCTCTGGAAACACGCGATCTACAACCCGGTCTACGGCCTGCTCAACGGCCTGCTCACCATGGTCGGCATTGAAGCTCAGCCGGACTGGATTACCGACTTCCCAAGGTTGGCGATCGAGGTGCAGCTGATCTGGTATTGGACCCCGTTCATGACCCTGATCCTGCTGGCCGGGCTGCAGTCCCGCCCAGGTGACATCCTCGAGGCGGCCAATGTCGATGGTGCGAGTGCCTGGCAGACCTTCCGCTTCATCACCATGCCGCATATGCGACGTTATCTGGAGCTCGGCGGTCTGCTCGGCTCGATCTATGTCATACAGACCTTCGACACGGTGTTCGTCATGACGGCCGGCGCGCTCGGCACTGCGAACCTGCCTTTCACCGTTTACGAAACGCTCTACAGCGCGCAGAACTACGGTCTTGCTTCCGCACAAGGTGTGGTCGTGGTGATCTTCTCGATCGCTATCGCCACCTTCCTTTTGCGTACCGTATCCACCCTGTTCGAGGAGTCCTGATGACCAGCACACTCGTCCCCGCCCCCAGCAAGACCGCCGCTCAGCGAAAGAAGTCCAGCGCAGGCGGCCCAAGCCTCGGCTCACGACGCGGCAACGTCATCGCTGGCATCGCCGCCTGGGCCATCGGCATCCTCTTCGTCTTCCC
>DATHIJ010000364.1:0-2749 GCA_035489975.1 Propionibacteriaceae bacterium
ACGGGAACGCCAAGATCTCGGACGTCTGCACCAAAGCGGTCGCCGAGGAATGCCAGAAGGCCGGCCTCACCTAGCCCAGTAAGTAGACGGACCGCACTCGAGGCGGTGGCCATGCGCATAGGCAGTACGCATGGCCACTAACCTCGCTCTGGTGGCAATAGCTAAGGAGTAGACGTGGAAACCCCGATCATTGAGCTACAGGAAATCCGCAAGAGCTTCGGCCCGGTGGAGGTCCTCAAGGGTGTGAACATGAAGGTGTTCCCCGGCAAGGTGAGCGCGCTTGTCGGTGACAACGGCGCCGGCAAATCGACCTTGATCAAGGGATTGTCGGGCGCCCAGCCTTACGACTCCGGCGACCTCTCCTTTGAGGGCAGTCCTGTCACGCTCGCGCACCCCAAGGACGCTCCCACCACGGCATCGAGGTTGTTTACCAGGACCTCTCACTGTGCGAGAACCTCGACATCGTGCAGAACATGTTCCTGGGGCGTGAGGAGATTCACCAGCGCATGCTCCACCAGCCGGAGATGGAGAAGCACGCCACGGCAACGCTCCAGGGGTTGTCGGTCCGGACCATGAAATCGGTGCGCCAGAAGGTCTCCTCGCTCTCCGGCGGCCAGCGCCAGACCGTTGCGATCGCCCGCGCCGTGCTGCAGAAGGCGAAGGTGGTGATCCTCGACGAACCCACGGCCGCACTCGGCGTCGCACAAACCGAACAAGTGCTGGCACTTGTGCGGCGTCTTGCCGATTCTGGCGTCGCCGTCGTTATTATCAGCCACAACCTGGCGGACGTGTTCGAGGTGGCCGACTACATCAATGTGCTTTACCTCGGCGCGATGGTCGCTCAGCTGAGCGCCAAGGAGACGAACTACAACGAGGTCGTCGCCTACATCACCGGCATCAAGGGCGACACCTCGGCTGCCGAGGAAGTGGAAGAGGAGGAGGTTGTCTCGTGACTACGGCGCCCGACAAGTCGACCAACCCATCGGTGAATAGAGCCGAAGAAACGATCGCGGCGGCGACTTCCACTATGCCACCACACACGATCGCGACCGGGCACGAAGGCACAGTCCGGGACCAGATTGACAGCTACCTGCAGCGTGTCCGCGGCGGCGAAATGGGCATGCTGCCCGCACTCGGCGGCGTCGTCATTATCACCCTGGTGTTCTTCATCCTGACTCCGTTCTTCCTCACCAAGACCAACATCGCGAACCTGATGACTCAGACAGCCGCGCTCATGATGCTGGCGGTGGCACTGACGTTTGTGATCATCCTTGCCGAAATCGACCTGTCAGCCGGCGTCACCGGTGGCTTGGCCATGGCGATTTTTATCCTGCTCACTAACGTCGGTGGGTGGGGCTGGATCGCCGCGCTGCTCGTCGCGTTGGTTGTCGGCGCCGCAATCGGCACGTTCATAGGCTTCATGGTCGCCAAGATTGGAGTTCCGTCGTTCGTCATCACCCTGGCCCTGTTCCTGGGCCTGCAGGGTGTGATCCTCGTTCTGCTCGGCAACGCCGGCGCTTACCGCATTGAGGCGCCAACCGTGTTGGCGATCATGAACAAGTCGATGCCGGTCTGGGCCGGATGGGCGATGCTCGCCATCATCGTCGGGATCTCGCTGTTCACCGGGCTCTACGACCGGAGCCGACGAATCGCCACCGGTATGCCCGTTCGTCCCATGAGCCTGCTGTGGGCACGCGTCGCAGCCTGGGCAGTTGGCGGCGGATTGGTCGTCTTTATGCTGAGCCTGAACAGGTCGACGAGCGTGATCCCTATCCGGGGCGTGCCGATCGTCGTGCCCATTGCGCTCGTGATCCTTTGGGTGGGCACGGTCATGCTGGACCGGACCCGGTTCGGCCTGCACCTGTACGCGGTTGGGGGCAATCCCGAGGCGGCTAGGCGGGCTGGGATCAACGTCGCTCGGCTGCGCATAGCGGCATTCATCCTCTGTTCCAGCCTCGCTGTGGTATCGGGTCTCTTTACGGCCAGCCAGGTAGGCACCGTCGAGTCCTCTGCCGGCCGAGACATCGTGCTGTCCGGTGTTGCCGCCGCAGTCGTCGGTGGTGTCAGCCTCTTTGGTGGTCGAGGCCGCTTGGCTCAGGCGGCGGTCGGTGCGTTGCTGATCTCAATGATCACGAACGGGCTCGGCCTTCTCGGCCTCTCCGCGGGCATCACCTTGGCGATTACGGGAGCAGTCTTGGCACTAGCCGCTACGGTCGACGCGCTGTCGCGGCGGCGGGCTGGAGCTACTTCGCTGGCGCGGTAGGACGGACCAGGCTCCTCTCGGAAGGCGCCCTCACGGCACTGGAAGTACGGCGCCATGATCCGTAATCCCATCCTTCGGGGATTCAATCCGGACCCGTCGATCACCCGAGTCGGCGAGGACTACTACATCGCCACGTCCACATTCGTGTGGCAGCCGGGCATCCGCCTCTTCCACTCAACCGATCTCGCGAACTGGTCGCTGATCGGCTACGTCCTGCAGGAAGGCGAGCACGACCTTCGGGGATTCGCCTCTCATGCAGGGATCTGGGCACCTTGCTTGACCTTCGATGAGACTGAGCGCTTGTTCTACGTGGCGTACTCGCTCGTCCGCAGCACGACCGCCGGTTACTTCGACGTCGACAACTTCCTCGTCACAGCGTCGGCCATCACAGGCCCGTGGAGCAGTCCGGCCTATCTCAACAGCGTTGGGTTCGATCCCTCTTTCTTCCATGATGATGACGGTCGCCATTGGGTCGTCGCGCTGGAG
>DATHIJ010000365.1:0-8728 GCA_035489975.1 Propionibacteriaceae bacterium
TTGCTCTGCTGCCCGGTGAACGGCCGTGGCTCAAGATCGGAGGTGAGGCCGGGCGCGGCGGTGGTGTTGAATCGGGTCTCGCTGTTCGGGCTGCGCAGCCGACGGCTGCCCAACAATGCGTGCAAGATCACCCGACACGCCGCCGGGTCCTGGGCGGCGTCGTACGCGATGACCGGCCCCAGATCAGGATCGGTCAGTCGGCTGATCTCGGCGTGGTGCAATTCGGTGTGCGGGGCGGGACGGTACGAGACTGCAAGCTGGTAGTACTCGGTAGGCGCTGTAGTGATTTCGGGCGCCATCTCGGGCGGGTCGAGACGGGTCAGCTCCGACGAGGAGAGGTCGTCCTGAGGCCCCTGGGGCTCGGCACGTAACGGCTCAGGATCTTCATCCGCTGGATAGCTGACCTCGGCGATCTCGAACCGCACTGCTGGAGGGCTTGCACGGGAGAAGAAATCGGAGGTTTCGGTCAGCCAGGGCAGAGGCGTCAGCGATCGGAGCCGGACCTGTCGGCCCTTGCCAGCAAACCATCGCGCAGTGGAGATGTACCTCAGGACCTGATCGGTTACCTGAGGATCGCCCGTTCCGCTCACCGCGTCCTAACCCTGTGTGGTAGCCGGCCCTGAGGCCGTGCTCCGTGAGCCGTACCGAATAAGTGTCAGAATGTGCGCCGGATCGTCGTGGGTGAGCCTCACGAAGGCATGCTGTCCCCAGCGCCACGTTTGCCCAGTGAGCTCGTCGTGGACAAGGTAGACGTCGCGCGCTGTGAGACCGAGAGCGTCCATGTCCAAATAGACCTCGGTCTCGACGATGTTTTGTGGATCGAGGCTGGCGATCACGATGACCACGTCGTCGCCGCTCTTTTTCGAATAGACCAGCGCGCTCGCGTGAGGGGCGTGGTGGAAGTGCAAGCTGCGGAGTTGCTGAAGTGCGGGATGCTCTTTGCGGATCTGGTTCAGCTTGCCGAGGAGCAAGCTGAGGGTTTCCCCGCTCTCCTCTGCTGCCTTCCAATCTCGTGGCCGGTACTGGAACTTTTCGGAGTCCAGGTACTCTTCGCGTCCCTGGCCGAGCGCGGCATTCTCGAACAATTCGAATCCCGAATACAGCCCCCACAGCGGAGAAAGCGTCGCCCCGAGTACGGCGCGAATGGTGAACGCGGGTTTCCCACCCCACTGGAGGAAGAGCGGCAGGATGTCGGGGGTGTTGGGCCAGAAGTTCGGCCGGAAGAAGCTGTCTGATTCGCTCGTCAGCTCCTTCATGTACTCCTCGATCTCCCACTTCTCGTTGCGCCAGGTGAAGTAGGTGTAGGACTGGTGGAAGCCAGCCTTGCCGAGGGCGTGCATCATGGCTGGCTTGGTGAACGCTTCTGACAGAAACAGCACATCTGGATCGGTCTTGCGAACCTCACCGAGCAGCCATGCCCAGAAGTTGACGGGTTTGGTATGCGGATTGTCGACGCGGAAGATCCGGACGCCGTGGCTCATCCAAAGCTTGAGGATGCGCAAGCACTCCAGGTAGATCCCGTCGCGGTCGTTGTCGAAGTTGATCGGATAGATGTCCTGGTACTTCTTCGGCGGGTTCTCCGCGTACGCGATGGAACCGTCGGCGCGCTTGGAGAACCACTCGGGGTGCTCTGTCACCCACGGATGATCGGGAGCTGCCTGGAGGGCGAAGTCCAACGCAACTTCAAGCCCGAGCGACTTGGCCTTGGCGACAAACCGGTCGAATGCGTCGAAGTCCCCAAGGTCTGGATGAATGGCGTCATGTCCGCCCTCTTCGGCACCAATGGCCCATGGTGAGCCGGGATCGCTGGGACCAGGGCTGAGAGTGTTGTTCGGTCCCTTTCGGAAGACTCTGCCAATTGGGTGGATGGGTGGGAGGTAGACCACGTCGAAGCCCATCGCTGCAGCAGCCTCCAGCCGCTCGTGCGAGGTGTCGAAGGTGCCGGAGATCCACTTCTGGTTCTTCTCATCCCACTGCGCGCCCTGAGAGCGTGGGAAGAACTCGTACCACGACGAGAACAACGCCTTTTGGCGATCGACGAAGATCGGGTAGTCCGGTGTGGGCGAAACCAGCTCTCGGGGACCAAAACGACCCATCGCCGAGCGCACCTCGTCCGCAAGCACGACCTCCAACCGGTCCTCGACCTGCTGTCCGGAATTCAGGCTGTTGGCCGCGGCGCGCAGCAGGGCGGCGTTTCCCGCATCACCAGCTGCCTCGGCCTCGGCGGCGGACCTCTCGAACAGCGCCCTGCCTTCGGCGCACACCAGCTCGACGTCGATGCCGGCCGGGATCTTGATCTCGGCGTTGTGCACCCAGGTCGCCCACGGATCGCTCCAGCCCTCGATACAGAACGTCCACGATCCCTCAGTCTCGAGCACCACCGAGGCTGTCCACCAATCGAAGCCCAACGGTGTAGTGGGGTGCATTGGCTCGAGCCGCTCATTGCCGTTCGGGTCGGTGAGCACCACCGTCGCGTTGACGGCGTCATGGCCCTCGCGGAACACGGTGGCCCGGATCGGAATGGATTCTCCAACGACGGCCTTGGCCGGGTACGCCCCACCCTCGATGACCGGTGACACCTTGTGCACAGGGATGCGATCGATGGGCGTTCCTAGCGCGGGCCTGCTCATGGCGACCTGGGGTCGGGCGGCTTCTGTCGTTGCCGGCTTTTCCGTGGAGGCTTGGGTGGACGAGGATTCTGCGGAGCCTGGCTGAGCCGCGTCGTCGCGCTCAGGTACAGGGAAGCCTGAGTTGGTTGCCGTCACGAGTGTCAACCTATCGGCCCCACTCATCGCGCGGCAGGGGGCCGGTGACATCGACTCGGGCTGTACGGCCGGCCCGCCTGGCCTGGGCCGAGTGCCCATTGGTGATGTAGTTCATCGAACGGATGCACGCACAAATCCGATATGGCCAGAGGTTCGCCGGTAGGTTGAGCGAGTGCGTGCAATCCGTCGTTTTATCGTGCGCCCGGTGCTGCCTGAGGTTCTCAAGCCTCTGGGCGATCTGGCCCGAAATTTGCGCTGGTGCTGGCATGTGGAGACACAAGATCTCTTTCGGTCGGTCGACCCTCAGTTATGGGAACGCACTGGGGGCGACCCGGTCAGGATGCTGGCCGATGTGTCCGTGGAGCGCCTCCAGGCGCTCTCCATCGACAAGCGGTTCATCAAGAACCTGCGCATGATCCAGGCCGATCTCGCCGAGTATCTCAGCGGTGATCTCTGGTATCAGGGGTACGCGGCCGAGAACCCTGCAGCGCCGGTGAGCGTTGGTTACTTCTCACCCGAATTCGGCATCACCGAGGTGCTCCCGCAGTACTCAGGCGGCCTGGGCATCCTGGCCGGTGACCACTTGAAGGCGGCAAGCGACCTCGGCGTCCCGGTCATCGGAGTCGGGTTGCTCTACCGGCAGGGGTATTTCCGGCAGTCCCTGAATGCCGCCGGCTGGCAGCAGGAGACATATCCGCTTCTGGACCCGAACGCGTTGCCGTTGACCATGCTGCACGATGACAGCGGCCCGGTCCGGATCGAGGTCCCACTCGCCGCCGGGCGCACTCTGTTCGCCCAGGTCTGGGTTGCGCAGGTGGGTCGGGTGCCGCTCTTGATGTTGGATTCCGACGTCGAGCAAAACGCCGGCTACGAGCGGGAGGTGACCGACCGGCTTTACGGCGGTGGCACCGACCATCGGCTTGAGCAAGAGGTGCTGCTCGGCATGGGCGGCGTACGCGCGATCCGTGCTTTTTGCCAGATCACTGGCACCCCGTCGCCAACGGTGTTCCATACCAACGAGGGACACGCCGGGTTCCTCGGGTTGGAGCGGATTCGCGAATACATGCAAGACGGTGACGATTTCGATACCGCTCTGGAACGCAGCCGTGCCGGCACCATCTTCACCACTCATACGCCGGTTCCGGCCGGCATTGACCGGTTCCCCCGCGAACTGATCGTTCATCAGTTCGCTGGCTTCGAGGATCTACCGATCGACCAGGTCCTCGCAATGGGCGCCGAGGACTACGCCGGCGGCGACCCGAGCATGTTCAACATGGCAGTGATGTGCTTTCGGCTGGCGCAACGGGCCAACGGGGTATCGCAGCTCCACGGGGTCGTGTCGCGGGAGATGTTCCAGGGCTTGTGGCCCTCATTCGACACCAGCGAGGTGCCGGTCACTTCCATCACCAACGGCGTGCACCATCTCACCTGGGTCCATCGCGAACTGCTCGACCTGCTCGAAGCACCGACCGGCAGCGCGTCAGAGAGCGACGGTTATGACTGGAACGCGCTGGCAGAGGTCGACAGCAAGACGATCTGGGCGCTCAAGCGGAAGATGCGCGAGGATCTGATCGCGATGACGCGTGCTCGGCTAGCGGCCAGCAGCGCCAGTCGTGGCATGTCGATGGAGTGGGTCGGCAAGACACTTAATCCTGATGTGGTCACGTTCGGCTTTGCCCGGCGCGTGCCGTCATACAAGCGATTGACCCTGATGCTGCGCGAGCCGGCTCGGCTGAAGGCGTTGCTGACCGACCCGGAACGGCCAATCCAGATCGTCATCGCAGGCAAGGCTCATCCAGCCGACGAGGGTGGCAAAGCCCTGATCCAACAGATGGCACAGTTCGCCGACGATCCAGCGGTACGCGAGCGCATTGTGTTCCTGCCCGACTACGACATGGCGATGGCCAAGCGGCTTTATCCGGGCTGTGACGTGTGGATGAACAACCCGCTGCGGCCGTACGAGGCTTGCGGCACATCGGGGATGAAGGCAGCCCTGAATGGCGCAGCGAATCTCTCGATCCGTGATGGGTGGTGGGACGAGTGGTTCGATCCGGCGTACGGCTGGGAGATCCCCTCGGCCGAAGGCGTGGACGGGGCCGATCGTCGTGATGATCTTGAGGCAAAGGCGCTCTACGACATCATCGAGAACGAGATCGTGCCGCGTTTCTATGATCTTGACGTGTATGGGCTCCCGGAGCGCTGGATTCAAATGATCCGGGAGACGATCGCAGGGTTAGCCCCGAAGGTCGTCGCATCGCGGATGGTTCGTGAGTACGTGACGAACCTCTACACCTACGCATCGGCTTCCAGCCTCGCGGTCGACTCCTGGGCTGGTGGAGCAGAGTCGCTCGCCGGTTGGAAACGCAGGATTCGCGGGGGGTGGCCAACGGTGGCGGTCGAGCACGTGGAGTCGCTCGGCGGCGAACAGGTCGAAGTGGGCACGAAAATCCATGTCAGCGCACTGGTCCGGCTCGGTGAGTTGACGCCTGACGACGTTCAAGTGCAGCTGGTCAGTGGTCGGGTGAGCGGCGACGACCAGTTGTCCGAGCTGCGGGTGAGTCCATTCCTTCCTGGAGTTGGTGTCGACGGCGGGCTACGCCGCTACGAGGGATGGGTCGAGGCCAGGCGTGCCGGCGCGATCGGATACACCGTGCGTGTGGTTCCGTATCACCCGCTGCTGGCCAGCCCGGCGGAGATGGGTCTCGCGACGCTAGCTGCGAGCACGCCGACTCCCCCGTCGGCGGGATACGTGCCCTAATACTTGAGCTGCTCTGCGTTCTCGGACCTTCTAATCCACCTGGAGCACTACCACGGTGTGGCCCGGTAGCTGCAAGGTGGAGCCAGCCGCGATTTTCTCCGACGGCAGTTCGCCTTCCTGCCCGGTGTGTGCGATCACGGTGTAGGTGTCTGCCCAGGGCCCATCGGGCAGCTCCACCTGGATCGCGTCGGAACCGCCGTGGAACCAGATGAGAAATGCCTCGTCGGAGGTTCGGTACGGGTCGTCGTACGCGAGGTACACGCCGAGCGTGCGCCGGGTTTCGTCCCGCCAGTCCTGCTCAGTCATCTCCGCATTTCGACCGCCGAACCAGGCAATGTTCTTACGCCCGCATGGCTCGCCTTTCGGATCGAGCAGGAATTCACCGTGCCGGAAGCCTTCCCGGCGAAAGACCGGGCGCTCGGTACGCAACTGGAGCAGTTTGCGCGTGAGATCGGTCTGGTCGCTCCAGGTTGACTGGGTGTCCCAATGCACCCATGAGATGGGCGAATCCTGACAGTAGGCATTGTTGTTGCCCTGCTGAGTGCGCCCCAGCTCGTCGCCCGCGGTGATCATCGGCACCCCGCTTGCCAGGATCAAGGTCGCCATCAGGTTCTGCACCTGACGGTGCCGCAGCGCGATGACCCACTCATTCTCGGTCTCGCCTTCGAAGCCGCAGTTCCAGGAACGATTGTCGTCAGACCCGTCGCGGTTGGATTCACCATTAGCGCCATTGTGTTTGACGTTGTATGTCACCAAATCACGCATCGTGAACCCGTCGTGTGCGGTCACGAAGTTCACGCTCGCCGCAGCAGTCCTGCCGTCCCGGCTGAAGATGTCGGGGGAGCCGATCAGCCGCTGCGCCAGCTCACCCACACCACGGGTGTTGCCGCGCCAAAAGTCGCGCACATGGTTCCGAAAGTGGTCGTTCCATTCACTCCAGCCCGGTCCGAAGCCGCCCACCTGATAGCCGTACGGGCCCATGTCCCAGGGCTCGGCGATGATCTTGACCTGGCTCAGCGCGGGATCTTCGCGGATCGCCTGCTTGAACGGGTGATCTTGATCGACGTGATGCCGCTCGTCCCGGATCAAGGTGGTGACCAGGTCAAAGCGAAAGCCGTCGACCCCCATCTCGGTGACCCAGTAGCGCAACGAGTCGAGCACCATGCGGAGTACGCCTGGTTCGGAGGTATCGACGGAGTTGCCGCAGCCGGTGACGTCGTAGTCGTTGCGGTGGTCGTCGGTTAGCCGGTAGTAGCCGAGATGGTCTATTCCACGGAACGCCAGCGTCGGACCCTCGTGACCACCCTCCCCGGTGTGGTTGTAGACGACATCGAGGATGACCTCAAGACCGGCATCGTGCAGCGCCGAGACCATCTCTTTGAACTCCCGCACCTGCTGGCCGAGCGTACCGACCGAACCGAACGCAGCATGTGGCGCGAAGTAGCCAAGACTGTTGTATCCCCAGTAATTGGACAGGCCGCGCCCGACCAGGAAAGGTTCGGAGACGTGGTGGTGCACCGGCAGCAGCTGGACCGCTGTGACGCCGAGGTCTACCAGGTGCTGAACCACCGCCGGGTACGCCAACCCCTGATAGGTGCCTCGGAGGTGTTCCGGAACTAACGGATGCAGCCGCGTGTAGCCCTTGACATGCAGTTCGTAGATCACGCTGTCTGACATCGGCCGACGCCGATCTATGGGCCGTGGCGGGGGCGAATCGGGCACCACCACACTGAGCGGCACAGCGGCGAATGAGTCAGTGGTATCAGGGACGAAGTGGGACTCGGGCGTGTGATCGAGAATCGGCCCCGAGTAGTCCACGCCTCCGGTGATCGCGCGGGCGTACGGATCAAGGAGCAGCTTGGCTGGATTGAAACGAGCACCGGTGGCCGGGTCCCACGGTCCATGGACCCGGAAGCCATACCGTTGCTCGGGCCCAATGCCGTGGATGAAGACGGTCCACACTCCGTCGTCATCCCGCGTCATGTCGTGGTTGGTCTGGTTGCGGTCTTCGTCGACAAGCGCTAGCTCAACTCGCGTCGCACGAGGTGCCCAAAGCCCGAAAGCCGTTCCACCGTCGCGCATATGTGCACCAAGGACTGAAGTGTCCTCTGGCACTGGCAACGCCGTTGTTGTCATCTGGTACGAGCCTTCGCATGGGGCTGGATCGTGCTCTGGACCGTCAGGATGATGACGTACCCCGCCCGTGGGCGAGGATGCTTCATTCTGCCTCAGTTGGCCGTCAAAAGCCGACGATCCGGGCGTCAGGAAAGCAGCGCAACCGGTTTTGCGAGCAACGGCAACATGAATTGGGCTGGGATGTCAACCATTCGGGCATGTCGGAGATGTCGACTCGACTCCGACAAGTCGGCAGGGACTCAGGCGATGGCGCGGACTTTGTTGTTGCGCGGCTCGTGAGTGAGCTCGGCCTTGCCGAGAGCCTCCAGGAGCGGGGGCAAGTACATTCCGAAACGGCCGCGGTAGCCCTTACGGAGGCCGTACCAGCCACCGACAGGATTGTCCTCGGAGCGACCCCACGCCTCGACCGTCCCGTCTTTGGCGGGCTTCAGCTCATCGGCGGCGCCCAAATCGACCCAGTCGCCCCGCTCGACGAGCCACGCGTGAAGGTCGTCGATACTTCTGAGCTGGTATCTCAGTTGAGTGGATCCGACCTGGCAGAACAGCGTAGGTGGGTCGGCCGTGTCGTCCGCCCACATGGTGTAGGTCGAGGTTCGCGGAGGGGTGCTGAGCCCCCACGGGTCATCCTTGGTTCCGGCTGGCATAGCCCGGATTCTTGCAGACTCGAGGTCGAGAGACGGCTGCAGTACGCCATCTACCGGAGCCGGTTAGCCAGTGCGGTCAGGAACGCAGCAGACTGCTGTCGTGGTGATGAGCGACATCCGGGAGCTGGGAACAGTGCTGTCGATCTGGGCCCATCCGGATGATGAGGCCTATCTATGTGGCGGGATCATGGCTATGGCCGCAGCAGCGGGTTCTCGGGTGGTCTGCGTGACAGCCACTCGCGGGGAACTCGGCGTCACCGACCCGATGAGGTGGCCGCCGGAGCAGCTTCCAGCCATCCGCGAGGCGGAGATGGCAGCGTGCCTAAAGGTCCTCGGGATCAAGGAGCACCGCTGGTTGGGATATCCCGATGGCGGTTGCGCCGAGGCAGACAGCACCGCAGCCGCAGAGTACATCGCAGAGATCA
>DATHIJ010000366.1:0-2685 GCA_035489975.1 Propionibacteriaceae bacterium
TGAACTCTTATGCCGAGGCGGTTGGCTCGGCCAATCCTCGCGCGAAGCTCTTCGCCAGTGGATGAGGTGTGAGGTGTCCGCATCAGAGCTGCCGCAGCGAATAGATCATGACGCGCCGGTGTTCGTGATCTCGGTGGCTGCGCACCTCGCTGGAATGCATCCGCAGACGCTGCGCACCTACGACCGGATGGGTTTGGTGTCGCCGCGGCGTACGGCCAAGCGGGGTCGCCGCTACTCAGCACGTGACATCGCGCGGCTCCGGTTGATCCAGCGGCTTTCACAAGACGAGGGCATCAACCTGGAAGGCATCCGCCGCATCTTGCACATGCAGGACGAGATCGACGACCTGCGTGCCAGGATGAGCGAGCTGACCCAGCTGCTCGCTGCGGTGCGCGCAGCCCCACCTGGATCACGCCTATTCACCGCCGATCCCACCGGCGGCGTTCACCTCGGTGGTCGCCGCTGGATCCCGCCGCGACAGATCACCGCCCACTAAAACGCCAACTTGTCAGCGTCGGTGGTGGCCAGGGCGACCACTCGCGCTGACAAGTCTGAGAAGAAGAAAGTAGATGGATACCAGCAAGCTCACCACCAAGAGTCGTGACGCGGTATCGGCCGCGTTGCGCACTGCTCTGACCGAGGGCAACCCGTACGCCGAGCCGTCGCATCTGCTGCACGCGCTGTTGCAAGTGCCCGGCAACACCGCCGCGCCCTTGATCGCAGCAGCCGGCGCCGACCCGGCTGTCGTTGCAGCTGCCGCGCAGGGCGCGATTGCCAAGCTGCCCTCGGCAAAGGGCTCCTCGGTCAGCCAGCCGACACTTTCAGGGTCATTCGCCCGAGTACTGGCGGACGCCGAGGTCCGCGCCGAGCAGCTCGGGGACGCGTACGTGGCCACCGAGCACCTGCTGATCTCGTTGGCAACTGTCGACTCGGACGCCAAGAGGGTTCTGGCTGCACTGAACATCAAGCCGAACGTGCTGACGCGCGCATTCAACCAGGCTCGCGGTAGTAAGCGGGTCACCAGCCCGGAGGCCGAGGGGACCTCCTCTGCACTTGATCAATATGGTGTCGATCTCACCGCAATGGCCAGGGACGGCAAACTCGATCCGGTGATCGGGCGGGATGCTGAGATCCGGCGTGTGGTCCAGGTGCTCGCTCGGCGGACCAAGAACAACCCCGTGCTCATCGGGGAGCCCGGTGTGGGCAAGACCGCGGTCGTCGAAGGCCTGGCGCAACGACTGGTCGCGGGCGATGTCCCCGACTCGCTCAAGAGCCGCCGCTTGGTAGCACTCGACCTGCCGTCGATGGTGGCCGGAGCGAAGTTCCGCGGCGAGTTCGAGGAGCGACTCAAGGCCGTCTTGACCGAGATCCGCGACGCCGCGGGCCAAGTGATCACGTTCATCGATGAGCTGCACACCGTCGTCGGGGCAGGCGCGGCCGGCGACTCCTCTATGGACGCCGGCAACATGCTCAAGCCGATGCTCGCTCGTGGTGAGCTGCGCATGATCGGCGCAACCACCTTGGATGAGTATCGCGAGCGAATCGAGAAGGACCCGGCGTTCGAGCGCCGTTTCCAGCAAGTCTTCGTCGATGAGCCGAGCGTTGAGGACACGATCGCGATCTTGCGTGGCCTGCGTGAGAGGTACGAGGCGCACCACAAGGTGGCGATCACCGATGCAGCACTGGTCGCGGCAGCGACGCTCTCGAATCGCTACATCACCTCTCGGAAGCTGCCGGACAAGGCGATCGACCTTGTCGACGAGGCGGCGTCGCGGTTGCGCATGGAGATCGACTCCTCACCAGTGGAGATCGACGCGTTGCGCCGGACCGTTGAGCGGATGCAGATGCAGAAGCTCGCACTGGAAAAGGAATCAGACCCCGGCAGCGTCGAGCGGCTGCATCGGCTGACCGAGGAGTTGGCCAATGTCGAGGAACACCTGAGATCGCTTGAGGCGCGCTGGGAAGCGGAGAAACAAGGTCTCAACCGGGTGGGCGAACTGAAGAAGCAGATCGACGAGCTGCGCGTGGCATCCGACCGGGCGCTGCGTGAAGGTGACCTGGTGAAGGCCAGCGAGATCAACTACGGCGAGATTCCAGCCCTGGAGAAGGAGCTGGAGGTGGCCGCTCAGCCCGAGAACCAGCTGCCTTCGATGGTTTCTGAGGAGGTCGGCCCCAACGATGTTGCCGAGGTCGTCTCCAACTGGACGGGTATACCGGTCGGCCGGCTGCTGCAGGGCGAAACCGAGAAGCTGCTGTCCATGGAGTCCCGAATCGGAGCGCGGCTGGTCGGTCAGTCGCCTGCCGTGCGTGCGGTGTCGGATGCTGTACGCCGCTCCCGCGCCGGCATTTCCGATCCCAACCGACCCACCGGCTCTTTCCTTTTCCTCGGTCCGACTGGCGTCGGCAAGACCGAACTGGCCAAGGCCCTTGCGGAATTCCTGTTCGACGATGAGCGGGCCATGATCAGAATCGACATGAGCGAGTACTCCGAGAAGCATTCGGTGGCGCGGCTCGTCGGTGCGCCTCCCGGCTACATCGGCTACGAGGAGGGCGGCCAGCTGACCGAGGCCGTCCGGCGCCGCCCGTACTCGGTGGTGCTGTTGGACGAAGTGGAAAAGGCGCACACCGAGGTCTTCGACATCCTGCTTCAAGTGCTGGATGACGGTCGGCTCACCGACGGCCAGG
>DATHIJ010000367.1:0-2085 GCA_035489975.1 Propionibacteriaceae bacterium
TACAACGGCAAGCCGCCCGATAACGCCGAGCGGTTCACCCGCTGGATCACAGATTCTGGGACCTCGTCTGACGCCGGATCTGGGCTGGCTTTTTCCGTCTTCGGCTGCGGCAACATGGACTGGGCCTCGACCTACCAGGCCGTACCCACGCTGATCGACGCGCAGCTGGAAGCCCACGGTGCACGCCGGGTGCATGCGCGCGGCGAGGGCGACGCCCGCTCGGACTTCGACGGTCAATTCTCGGAGTGGTACGCCGAGTTGTGGTCTGCGCTAGGCACCAGCCTGGCCCTCTCCACCGAGGCGACTACGGTGGCCGTGACCGAGCCACGGTTGCGCCTGACCATGGAGAACAAGCAGACAGCGAACCCTGTGGTGATGTCCTACCGGGCTCATCCGTCAACTCTGGTGGCCAACCGGGAGCTGCTCGGGAATGGTCAGTCCGCTCCCGACTCGCGGTCAGCCAGGCATATCGAGCTGGAGTTGCCGGCCGGAATGGAATACCAGACCGGTGATCACCTCGGCGTCCTCCCGCGGAACAACGTCGACACCATCCGGCGGGTGATGGCTCGGTTCGGTCTCGATGGTGGCACTTTCCTCACCATCAACCCGACCGGCGGAGGCACGTTCACCCACCTTCCGCTGGGAGCACCCGCGCCGCTGCTCGGCGTCCTCGGCGCCTGCGTCGAATTGCAGGATGTCGCCAGCCGCAGTGATCTTGCCGTGTTAGCCCGATACGCCACGGACCCGGATGAGGCGGCCCAGCTGCTGACGATGTCCGGACTCGATGAGGCCGGCCGCGAGGCTTATCGCGAGCGAGTGGCAGGCCCTCGGCGGTCTGTGCTCGAGCTGCTGGACGAATTCCCTAGCTGCGACCTGCCGTTCAATGTCTATTTGGAGCTGCTGCCGCCTATCCGGCCTCGGTACTACTCCATCTCATCGTCCCCTGCGGTCGCGAGCAGCTGCCATCTCACGGTGGGTGTGCTGCACGGTCCCGCTCGCAGCGGTGACGGGTACTTCAACGGAGTGGCCTCGAACCACCTGGCGAGCAGCATGGAGGGCAGCACACAGTTCACCTTTGTTCGCAAGCCAACCATTCCCTTCCGACCGCCGGCCAACCCACACGTCCCGATGATCATGGTCGGGGCGGGCACCGGGATGGCACCCTTCCGCGGCTTCCTGCAGGAGCGGGCGGCCATGGCGGAAAAGGGCGTCCCCGTTGGGCCGTCGATGCTCTTCTACGGCTGTCGGAACACCGAGAATGACTTCCTCTACGCCGATGAGTTGAAGGCCTTCCAGGCGTCGGGGATCACCGAGCTGCAGATGGCGTTCTCGCGTGAGCCCGGACAGCCTCGAACGTTCGTCCAGCAGGTGATCGACCGCGAGCGTGATCGTGTCTGGGATCTCATCGAGGCGGGCGCGGTCATCTACGTGTGCGGCAATGCCAACACCATGGCGCCTGGCGTACGCGCCGCCCTGATGGACGTCTACCGCGCCAGGACCAACGGATCGGATCCCTCGGCGGAGGACTGGCTCCAGCAGCTGCGAGATGCCGACCGCTACCTGGAGGACATCTGGGGAGAGATGGCGTCTGCGTTGTGACCGGCTAGCTGTGTGATCAAGTCAGGGGCTTAGCGCCAGCCTCAGGTCGCTGGCTTTGCCAAGCATGTTGCGCAGTGTGAACATGAGCCCGGGCTCGGTACGCCGCCGAAGGTTCGAAATCTGGTCGGCAGAGAGTGAGAGCTTATTGGTCCCGGACAAACCGCTTCCCGCAGTCATGGGCAGCAGAGAGTCCAGTTCGGCCGTCGTGATCACTCCGGCTGACAGGCCAGTCGGAGAATCGATCAAGGTTCGGACGCGACGACCGGCGTACAGGTTCGCGGCCGCAATACCCCGCTCACTTGAGGCGAGCACCGACTTCTGGGCGGCCTGGCTGATCCACAGCGGCGGTGACTCATCACCAAGCACCGCTGATGTGATCCGCGGGCCGGCCTCAGGTCTTCCGATCCGCCGGGCGTTCTCAGCCATGCGTATGATCCGGTCTGGTTCACTCAGCAGCTGATCGATCTTGTAGCCCACGGTCGTCTC